>JAIELC010000002.1 GCA_019753375.1 Sphingomonas sp. | reverse complement strand
ATGTCGCTGGGCATGATGATGGTGTCCCCGACGATTATTTCCCTGCCCTTCAAGCTTTTGCTGTTCGTACTGGTCGATGGCTGGGCCTTGACCATGGGCAGTCTTGCCAACAGTTTTATAAGGTAGCGACGCCATGGACGCCGATTATTTTCTGACCGTCGCACACGAAGCTTTGTGGGTCCTGGCGCTTGCCGCCGCGCCCATATTGATCCCCGCGCTGCTGTCGGGCCTGATCCTGGGCATGGTGCAGGCCGCGACCTCGATCAATGAACAGACGCTGACCTTTGTGCCCAAATTGGCGGTCGTCGGATTTTCGCTGGTCATCTTTGGCAGCATGATTTTGGGGTTGCTGAGCGATTTTACGGTCAGCATCTTCGAACGCATTCCCGATCTGGTTAAGTAGCGCGCGGCCCCGCTTATGCTCGGTTTCGGCCTTTCGATCGAGCCGCAGCTCTGGACGCTCCTGTTCGTCATGGTGCGGATCGGCGCCGCGTTCATTGCCGCGCCGGTTTTTGGCGCGGTCGCGGTCCCGTTGCCGGTCCGCGTCACGCTGTCGGCCGCGATCGCCATTCTGGTGATGGGGGTGCACCATGTCGCACCGCCATCGGAGGTGTTTTCGATCGTCACCTTTCTGGCGGTCGGGACCGAGGCGCTGACCGGGCTGGCGATTGGCTTCGTTCTGCAGATCGCCTTTGCGGCACCGCTGATCGCGGGTGAATTGATCGGCAATTCGATGGGGATTGGCTTTGCGTCCGCCATCGATCCCCAAAATGGCCATTCATCGACCGCGCTCGGGCAGTTCATGATGACGCTGCTGACGCTGTTGTTCCTGTCGATCAACGGCCATCTGATCCTGGTCGATATCTTGGTCAAAAGCTATGAGGCAATGCCGCCCGGCGCGTCGTGGCTGGCGGTCGCGCGGCTGAAAGACATCGCGCTGTTCGGTAGCTACGCTTTTTCCGCGGGTTTACTGCTGGCGCTGCCGGTGGGCTTTCTGTTGCTGTGTCTCAACCTGATTGTCGGCATGCTGTCGCGTTCCGCCCCCGCGCTCAACCTGTTCGCGGTCGGCCTGCCCGCCAGCCTGGCGGTGGGCGTTATCGCGCTTGCCATCGCGTTTCCGGCCATGGGCGATTACATGGTCGTCATCGTCCGTGAAGGGCTGGCCGCGACGCAAAGTCTGGTGCTTGGCTGATGGCAGACGAATTCGGCGAAAAGACAGAAGCACCAACCCCCAAGCGCAAACAGGATGCGTTCAAGGAAGGGGATGTCCTGCGCAGCCGCGAATTCGCGACCGCGCTGGTGGTGCTGGCCGGATGCGGCTGGATTGCGCTGTTCGGCCCGTCGCTGATGGCCGCCTGCAAGGCATTGATGACCGAAAGCTTTTTGTTCGGCACGGGCGATATCGATGATTTCTCGCCGATGCGCCCCCTTGCCGCGGCCGGCTGGAAACTGGCGCCGCCGCTATTGGCGCTGGGCGTGATTTCGATGGCCGCAGCCATTTTCAGCCAGGCGGGGCTGGGATCGCTGACGTTCAACGGCAAGCTGATCCAGCCCAAGATGAAACGCATCAATCCGGGATCGGGGCTGAAGCGCATTTTTGGTCCGCAGGGGTGGATCGAGCTGGGCAAATCGCTGCTGAAAGTGATCCTGCTTGGGTCAATTGGCTATTATCTGTTGTGGTGGGCGGGTGAAAAATCGATCGGGCTCGCCTCAACCGACGTGAACCGCGCCGTCGGCTCGCTTGGGTCGATGCTGACGGGGGTCCTGTTCACCATGTCGGCCGGGCTGGTGATCATCGCCGGGATCGACGTGCCGGTGCAATTGATCCAGCTGTTGCGCAAGCTGCGCATGTCGAAGCAGGAAATCAAGGACGAGCACAAGGAAAGCGATGGCAATCCCGAGGTAAAAGCGCAGCTGCGCAACCGCCAGCGGGAAATGGCCAAGCGCAACATGCGCAAGGCGGTCGCCGAGGCGCATGTCGTGCTGACCAACCCGACGCATTTCTCGGTCGCGCTGCGCTACAACCGCGCCACCGACGAAGTGCCGGTGGTGGTGGCCAAGGGGCGCGGCGTTACCGCGCTCGCGATCCGCGAACTGGCCGCCGAACATCAGGTGCCGACGCTGGAATATCCCATGCTTGCCCGCGCGCTCTATTACACGACACGCGAAGGGCAGGAGATCCGCGACGATCTGTACATGCCGATCGCGACCGTGCTGGCATTCGTCTTCGGCCTCAACGCCCGCGTCGGCGGAAAGCTGCCGGCGGTTGCCGTGCCCGAGACCGCGCGCTTCGACGAAAACGGCGAGAAAATCACCAAAGAAGCCTAAATTTCAGGCGGCTTTGGTCGTTTGAGTAATGGTATAGGCGAAGACAGGAAAAGCGGATGCCAGGCTCATCGATCGTCAGTACATTGGGCGCGGGTTCGGGCATCGATATTGCCGCGCTGGTCAGCGACCTTGTCAGCGCCCAATATACCCCGAAAACGCAGCAGCTTAATCAACAAAACAGCAAGCTGAACGTCCAGATTTCTGCCATCAGCAACCTCAAAAGCAACATTACCAGCTTTGCGACCGGATTGAGCCAGCTGGTAACCGATGGCTCGCTGTCGACCGCGCCGACCAGTTCCAATGCCGGCATTGTCAAGGCCAGCGCTATTCCGGGCCAAAGCGCGCAGGGGCTGTCCGCCAGTGTCGAAGTGCGCCAGCTGGCCACCACCCAGGTGGCCGCGACCGGGCCGATTGCCGATGCCACCGCATCGGTGGGGACGGGCACGCTGACGCTGCAATTCGGGACGGCCACGGTCGCCAGCGGCGCCATCACCGCGTTTACCGCGGGCAGTGCGGCCCCGATCGACATCGCGATTGATGCCGCCCATTCCAGCCTGCAGGACATTGCCAAAGCGATCAACGCCGCCAATGCCGGCGTTACCGCCACCTTGCTGACCGATTCCGCGGGCACGCGCTTGTCGCTCAAAAGCAAGACCGGTGCCGAGCAGGCTTTTACACTGACCGCGACCGAGGATGTCGGCGCACCGGGCCTGTCGGCGCTGAACGTCGGCGTCGGCGCGACCGGGACGACCATCGGGTCGGTGGCGCAGGACGCCATCGTCGCGGTTGACGGGGTTGCGCTGCAGCGGTCGACCAATTCGATCAGCGACCTGATCCCCGGGGCCAAACTGGATCTGGTGTCGGCGGCGCCCGGGACCGTGGTGACGCTGGGATCGAGCGCACCGACCGAGGCTCTTACGCTGGCGCTCAACAATTTCGTGTCGGCCTATAACGACCTGCACAACGGCCTGAAGGCCGATCTTGATGCCAAGGGCGGCGCGCTGTTCGGCGATCCGGCCGCGGCATCGCTCAATCGTTCGCTGCGCGGATTGACGCTGACCAAATTGGCCACCAGCAGCATTGCCGGCGCGCCGACCACACTCGCCGAGATCGGCGTAGCCACCAACCGCGACGGGACCTTATCGATCAACAGCACGCAGCTGAACGCCGCGCTTGCGGCCTATCCCGACGCGGTCGAGGCCTTGTTTGCCAATGGATCGGGCGCCAGCGGCGGCGGCCTTGCAGCCGCGTTCAAGTCGATCGCCGATGCCGCGACGAGCACCAGCGCCGGGCTGGGCGCCAGCGAAAGCCGCTATACCAAGGCACAGACCACCATCGCCGACGCGCTGGAAAAAATCTCGACCCAGCAGGAACAGACCCGCACGCGGCTGACCCGGCAATTCTCGACCGCCGATGCCCGGATTTCGGCGTACAAGGCGATTCAGGCCCAGCTGACCCAGCAGATCGCTGCGTTCAACGCGCAGAAGAACTGATGTCGATGTACGCCACCACCATGGGTCGTGATCCCGAAGCCGTCTATCGCCAGATCGACATCGCCGGACGCACCGCCGAAGCGAATCCGCACCAGCTGGTGCAATTGCTGTACGAAGAACTCGACCGCGCACTGCGCGCGCTCGCCTGGGCTACTGACCACCATAATTACGCCATGCGCAGCGAAAAAGCGACCCGCGCAATTGCGGTTTTGTTCGCGCTTGAATCGGGGCTTGATTATGAGCGTGGCGGCGATGTCGCCAAGACCTTGGGCCGGCTGTATCTGGGCGCTCGGCGCCAGATTGTTGATGCAAGCCTTGGACAGGATTCAAATCCATTTCTCGACGTTGCCAACAGCATGACGGAAATCGCCGATGCTTGGCGCAGCGTGGCAGGACGCGCCTGAACTGACCGCGTGACGGTGCGACACCGCGCCTTTGCCCCGGCACCCGCGTCACCATCGGTATATTGCTGCGTTGTTAACCAAAAGGTGACGGCGATCGGCTATCTACTCCGTCAATCTGGGGAAGATCGATACCAATGGATTTGTTCGCAAGCGCCACGCCACATGAAAACCCGTTGCGCCGCAAGTCGATGCGGTCAATCCTTGTCGTGGACGACAGCCGTACCAATCTGGAAGTAATCGGTAAGCGGTTGTCGCATCAGGGCTATCTTGTCGCGTTGGTCGACAATGGCCGCGAGGCGCTCGACATGATTGCGGCGCGCGGCTTTGATCTGGTGCTGCTCGATATGGTGATGCCGCACATGTCGGGGCTGGCCGTTTTGGCGGAAATCCGGTCGGCGCGCGAGACGGCCGACCTGCCCGTGATCATGGTAACCGGCCGCAGCGACCCGATGGCCGCTATCGAGGCACTTGATGCCGGTGCCGACGATCATCTGGCCAAACCCTTCGACTTTTCAGTCCTTGGTGCCCGGATCGAGCGCGTCATGCGCCGCGCGCGGCGGATTAGCGAGCTCAAGCGGTCCAACGCCACGCTCGATGCGCGCATCGCTGCTCGGGCAATGGAGCTCGGCGAAGTTCGTACCCAATTGGCCGAGACGCGCGCTGACCGACTTCGGCTGATTGCCTCAATCCAGTCGCTCAACGACCAGCTTGAGCGCCTTAATCAGGGAACCAGTGCCGCCGGATGAAAAATCCGGTGATTGCAATGGCAATGACCACACATCCCAGCACCACCCCGTCAAATGCCCAGGGAGCATGGGCATAAGGAATACCGGCCACATTCATGCCGAGCAGCCCGGTTAGAAACGTGAGCGGCAGAAAGATCATCGCGACAACCGAAATCACCAGTGCGCGCTGATCGATCTGCTCAGCCCGCAGATCCGTCAGCGCCTCGTGCATCAGTGCTGATCGTTCCCGGATGCTTTCCAGCTCTTCCGCCATCCGTGCGGCGCGGTCGGCGGCAGCGTTCAGGTGCATCCGGTCATCATCGCGCAGCCAAGGCACGGGCAACGCGGCCAGTTTCTCGATCGCGCCTCGCTGCGGCGCCAGGAAACGCCGATATCCGATCGAGGTGGCACGAACCTTTGTAACCTCCCGGCGCAATTCGAAAATCTTGTCGGCGTCTATTTCGGTCTCGCAATCATCAAGGGCATCGCCCAGTTCCGCCACTTCAGGGTCAAGTTCAGCGGTGATCGCGATGGCAAATTCGGCAATCAGGTCGCCCGGATCGCGCAGGTCGCCGGCTTCCATGGCGGCAATGACCTGCGGCATGGCGATCATCGGCTTGCGGGTTACCGAAATCACCCGCCCCGCCGTTGCCCAGATGCGAACCGATGCAAGAAGGTCAGACATCGACATGACTTCGCTGGATCGGCCGCGCAGGTTCAGGAACGCGCCGTCGGCCATCGCATCGCAGCGCGGACGCGTTTCTGTCGCCGTCAGCGGCTCAACAATATAATCCGGCAGACCTGCCTTGTTGCTCAGCCAATGTTGCGCCTCGGCGGTATTGCTATCCAGATGCACCCAAACAAAGTCGCACACCCGGTCAAGCGCCTCATCGATCGAACAGGACTGAGCAGCGCCTTCATGAAAGCGATAGGCAAAGCCAATCATCGCTGCATCTCCAGATAGACCGACAGGCCGGACATCGCGGTGTCGGGGACAGCGTCGCAAGCGATCCGTGCGGCGTCCGCGCGGGCGCGGTCAACAATCGCTGCAGGAACGTCAGCCCGATAGAAAACACGGTCGGCCAGCGCCAGCGCGCGCGCATCGCGTAAAGTCAGGTCGTCGGCATCGCTGGATCGCAAGCGAAGGACATGGAGTTCGCCGTCGATCGCACCGGATCTGTCCGCAAGCCATCGATCGACATCGGGGTCGGTGCCCAGCAGGTCGATCTGCCCGCCCGGTGCCAGCGCAGCCGCCAGCGCCTTGCGGCGGTCAGCAGAGTCGGGCCAGCGGTCGCGCATCGCGCCGCGGGCGGCCTGCAAGGCGGTCGCCAGCGTTCCTAATGACGCGGGCAGCAGTGCTTCCAGCCGCTGCCGAAGCGCCGCGGCCAGCCCGGCCGAGGCACCACCCGTCCCGATCGCCAGCAATATTGGGCTGCGGTCGACGATCGCCGGCAGGGTGAAATCGCATAACGCGGGCCGGTCGACGACATTGACCAGCATCCCGCGCGCCTTAAGCCGTCCCGCAGCAGCTTCGGCTTGGGCATCATCCTCAAGCGCGACAATCGCGAGGGCCGCAGCAGCCGATTCATCCACAACCAACGCGCCCGCGCGATCGAGCAGTCGCTTTTTGGCGTCCGCCGCTTCGCCCGTACCGACCAGGATAACCGGTCGTCCTGCCAGCCGGACAAAAAGCGGCAGGCTGTGCAGGATCACGCTTTCAGCCACTCCGGCACGCGTTCGGCTGCCAAAATCGTCGCCGGGTGAATCCGGTCAGCCACCACCGCATACCGATCGCCATCGACCATAACTTCCGGGACGAGGGCACGGCTGTTATAGGTAGACGCCATGGTCGCACCATAGGCGCCGGCGGTCCGAAATACCGCGAGGTCACCCGATGCCACGCGGTCGATTGTCCGGCCCATCGCAAAAGTGTCGCCGCTCTCGCATACGGGCCCGGCGATGTTGGCAATCATCTTTGCCCCTGTCGGCATAACCGCGGCAAAATCATGATAGGCGTCATAGAGTGCCGGGCGCGCCAGATCGTTCATTGCCGCATCGACAATGACATAGGGGTGGCGCACGCCGGGTTTTACCCAGATGACTTTGGTGAGCAGCACACCGGCATTGCCGGCAATCACCCGCCCCGGCTCAAACATCAGTTCGACATCCCAGCCCGCCGTCACCCGGGCTACCATCGCACCAAAAGCGGCGGGTGACGGCATGACGTCGTCGCTTCGATAGGGAACACCCAGACCACCGCCCAGATCGACGCGGTCGATGCGATGCCCGGCTGCCCGCAAGTCGCCAACCAGCTGGCCAACGCGGATATAGGCGGCTTCCAGCGGTGCCAGATCGCTCAGCTGGCTGCCGATATGGATCGCGATACCCCGCAGGTTCAGCCCGGGCAGCCCAGCCAGCCGTCCATACATCTCGATCGCCTGATCGATCGCCACACCGAACTTGTTTTCCTTCTTGCCCGTCGAAATCTTGGCATGTGTCCCGGCATCGACATCGGGATTGACGCGCAGCACGGCGGCAGCGGTTGTGCCGCCCGCTGCCGCGATCGCCGCCAGGACCTGGCCTTCTTCTTCCAGTTCCAGGTTGAACTGGCCGATGCCGACGTTCAGCGCCTGTTCCAGCTCGCCGCGCGTTTTGCCGACACCTGAAAACACCACGTCCTGCGCAGGGATGCCGGCCGCCAGCGCCCGTGCAAGCTCGCCGCCCGACACCACATCCGCGCCATAGCCTGCATTGGCCAGCACCCGCAGCACCGCCACATTGGGATTGGCCTTGATCGCATAGGCGAGATGGACGCGCTCGACCCCAGCCAGCCCTTCGCGAAACACGCGCGCATGCCGGTCCAGCGTCGCCCGCGAATAGACATAGACCGGCGTACCGACCTGGTCGGCAATGGTGACGAGGGAAACGTCTTCGGCGTGAAGCACGCCGTTGCGATAGGCGAAATGGTCCACGGCGTCAGTTAGGTGGCGGCAGGTCGAACGTGTCGCCGCGCCGTTCTTCGGACTTCTGGAGCAATTCATCGCTGCGCCCAGGTCGCGCCTGTGGCGACGCCGTGCTGAGTTGCTTTGCCGTCGGCGTCGCGGTGGCGCCGTAGGGACGGTCGGGCAGGGCCCTGCCTTGAGCAGGTTGCAGTTCGCGCGCAGCCCCGCAGGCCGACAACAGCAACAGCGCAAAAACCGCTAACAGGCGCATTACTTTCCTTCCTCCCGCATAGCCCGGGCTATGCCAATCGCCGCGCTAACATTGGCTGGCGCGGTGCCCCCAAAGCTCGTCCGGCTTGCGACGGACGCATCGACCGACAATACGCCATACACGCGATCATCAATCCGTGCATCGATTGCCTTTAGATCCGTTAATGGCACGGCATCCAAAGCGACACCCAGTTCCTCGGCGCGCCGGACGGCCCGCCCGGTAATGTGGTGCGCCTCGCGAAAGGGAATGCCGCCTTCGCGGACCAGCCAGTCGGCGAGATCGGTGGCGGTAGCAAATCCAGCCTCAGCCGCCGCGCGCATCCGACCGGTTCTGAATGTTGCGCTGTCCACCATCCCCGTCATGGCCGCGATCGACAGCCCGAGCAGGTCGTGCGCTTCAAACACTGGCGGCTTATCGTCCTGCATGTCCTTTGAATAGGCCAGCGGCAGGCCCTTCATCGTCATCGTCAGCGCCACCATGCACCCGGCGATCCGGCCACTATGCCCGCGCACCAGTTCCGCTGCATCCGGATTGCGCTTTTGCGGCATGATCGAACTGCCCGTCGACCATTGGTCCGAAAGACTGACAAAACCAAAGGGTTGTGATGCCCACAGGATGAACTCTTCTGCGAGCCGCGACAGATGCAGCGCGCATTGGGTTGCCGACATCAGATAATCGAGCGCAAAATCCCGGTCGCTTACCGCATCCAGCGAATTGCGCATCGGGCCATCAAAACCCAGCGCCTTTGCCGTCATGGTCCGATCAATAGGAAAGCCCGTCCCGGCCAACGCCGCCGACCCAAGCGGGCACAGGTTCAACCGTGCCCGCGCATCGGCAAATCGGCTGCGATCGCGGGTAATCATTTCAAAATATGCCATTAGATGATGGCCCAGCGTTACCGGTTGCGCGCTTTGCAAATGCGTAAAGCCGGGCATCACGCTGTCGGCATGTTCCTCGGCGCGGGCAAGGAGCGCGTCCTGCAAGCCACCAAGGGCGGTATCCACCTGGTCAATCGCGTCGCGCACCCACAGCCGGAAGTCGGTCGCGACCTGATCATTCCGTGACCGCGCGGTATGCAGCCGCCCCGCGACCGGCCCAATCCTGTCGGCCAGCCGCGCCTCGGTCTGCATATGGATATCTTCGAGGGCCATGTCCTCGGCAACACCATTTGCCGAGTAATCGGCCGCCACCGCGTCGAGTCCCGCGCTGATCGTGGCCGCATCGGTTGCCGACACGATGCCCACGGCGCCCAGCATCGCGACATGCGCCTTTGATCCTGCCACGTCCTGGCGCCACAGCCGCTTGTCGAAGGGGATAGAGGCGTTTATCTCGCGCATCACCGCCGCCGGGCCCTCTGCAAAGCGCCCGCCCCACATCGCATTGGAAGGCTTGTTGCCCATGCTGCCGTCTATGTCGTCGCGCTCGCTGATCGTCCCGCTCCTGTTGGGCGCCCTCACTATCGGCGGATGCGATAAGCAATCGGAGCCCGCCACACAAGAAAACAGCGGCACCGCACCGATTTCGGACAAAGTGCCGGGCGCGCCGCAAAATGCCGGCCCACCGGCCAAAACGGGCACAGCGGCGCTGGTTGACCGCAGCCATCAGGGAGAGCCGGCCCCAACATTGGGCTTCGTCGACCCGCAAGGCAAACAGGTCACGCTGGCCAGCTTTCAGGGCAAGCCGGTCCTGGTCAATTTATGGGCAACCTGGTGCGCGCCGTGCGTTGCCGAAATGCCCACCATCGACACGCTGGCGACCGCGCAAAAAGGCAAGATCACCGTGCTAACCATCAGCCAGGACCTGGAAGGATCATCGAAGGTCCTGCCCTTTTTCGCCAGGGGCAAGTACAGGACGATCCAGCCCTATATCGACGTCGAGGCCGCGTTCAGTATCGTGCTGCAAGCGAACCTGCCAACCACAATCCTGTACGACGCCACCGGGCATGAGATGTGGCGCGTGTCCGGCGGAATGGATTGGACGGGAAAGGAGGCTTCCGGGTTGCTGGCGGAGGCAAGTTAACGGGC
>JAIELC010000130.1 GCA_019753375.1 Sphingomonas sp. | reverse complement strand
CTCTTGATCGTCACGCTGGGGCCGCCGGTGAACGACACGCTTTCGATCACGTCCGGATAGAGCGTGCCTTGCGCGAGAAATTCAGCGCCGCCGATTTTCCTGGCCTCCGCCTCAAAAACTTCAATGAACGTCGCACCGATGAACTTACGCTTCGCCTCTGGGTCAGTGACACCGGCCAGGCCATTGAGGAACAGCGCTTCGACATTCACATGGACGAGTGGGATATTGTAATGGTTGCGGAATAACGACACGACCTGGTCTGCCTCGCCGCTGCGCATCAGGCCGTGGTCGACGAACACACAGGTCAGTTGCTCGCCGATCGCCTCGTGGATGAGCACCGCCGCGACCGCCGAATCGACGCCACCTGACAGGCCGCAAATCACTCTCCCCTTGCCGACCTGCGCGCGTATTTCATCGATCTTGGTCTGGCGGAATTCGGCCATCGTCCAGTCGCCAGAAAGGCCGCAAACATGGCGCGCGAAATTGGCGATCAGGCGGGCACCATCGGGCGTATGGACGACTTCGGGATGGAACTGCATCGCGTAATAGCGCCGTTCGTCATCAGCGATGATCGCATAGGGAGCGCCGGGACTGGTGGCGACCGTACGAAATCCCGGCGCGAGCTGAGTGACCTTGTCACCATGGCTCATCCAAACCTGGTGCTTTTCTCCTTCGGTCCACAAACCATCAAACAGGTCACATCCGTCCTGGACCTCGACAAAGGCATGGCCAAATTCGCCGCTGTCGCCCAGCAGCACTTCGCCCCCCAATTGGTGCATCATGGTTTGCTGGCCGTAACAGATGCCCATGACCGGCACGCCACTGTCAAAAATAACTTGCGGCGCGCGTGGGCTGCCCGCTTCCAGTACCGATGCCGGGCTCCCCGACAGGATGACCCCGCTGGGCGCCATCCGTTCAAAGGCGGCTTCGGCGGCATTGAAGGGGACAATTTCGCTGTAGACCCCGGCTTCACGCACGCGACGTGCAATCAACTGGGTTACCTGGCTGCCGAAATCGACGATGAGAATGGAATCGCTGGGCGTGATCATGGGATCAATTATCGGCAAGTCGCGCCGAGCGCCAGCCCGGCGAAGGACTTGGTCGTCAATCTGGCGAGGGCAGATCGGCAGGCATATCCAACCGCTAAATTCGGCTAAGATTGCAACTTAACTGGTAATAATTGTGCCGTTAACCATGCCGGTAGGTAATTCGTTTCACGCTCGCCGCTAGATGTAACGGCATGATGGACCAGCCCAGGCAGCCTTTCGATCTTGCAGATAATTGGGGTCGCGATGATTCGCGTGGCGCGCCGTCCACCGGCGCCAGCACATTTTTGGCCGAGGACTGGCGCGGGCCCGACGCCCCCAAGCCTGGCGCCCCGCCGCGTTCCGCCTTCGGCAAAGCGCAACCGCTTTTCCTGCGCGCCCGTCCCGCCTCCCATGCAGAGGAACTCGACCGCGCAAAAGGGATTGTTGAAGTTGCCCGCGAAGCGATCACCGAAACCTTTGAACAGGTTCGCGCCGGCCGCCCCGTCAATACGGCCGATCTGGCGCCGATCATCAACGCCATCATCGCGTCAATCACCCGCAACGCCTCTGCCCTGCCCAGCCTCGCGCGGCTGAAGGAAAAGCACGAATACACCTATATGCATTCGGTCACGGTTTGCGGGTTGATGGTGGCGCTTGCTCAGGAATTGAAGTTCGAACTTGCGCTGACCCGGGACATCGGCCTGGCCGGATTGCTCCACGACATCGGCAAGGCAACCGTGCCTGCCGATATCCTGGACAAGCCCGATGCGCTGACGCGTGGGGAAGCCGAGGAGATGCGCCAGCACGCCTCGCGCGGATATCAGCTGTTGAAGGATTTGCCCGATATCCCAAAGCTTGTGCTTGAGGTTTGCAAGCACCACCATGAACGCCCCGACGGCAGTGGCTACCCCGATCAACTGGCAGGGGAAGACCTGAGCGTCTATGTGCGTATGGCCGCGATCTGCGACGTCTATGACGCGCTCACATCACCGCGCGTCTACAAACCGAAATGGTCTCCTGGAGAAGCCATTGAGTATTTGCGGACGAACAATGAAAAGTTCGACCAGCAGATTCTGAGCGCATTCGTGCGGACGATCGGGGCGTTCCAGCCGGGGGTATTGGTCCGGCTGCGCAGCGACAGGCTCGGCGTCATTCTGGACGAACTGCACCTGGACCCGCTTCACCCCGCGGTCGCCGTGTTCCGCACTGCGCGCGACAACCGCCCGATCTCGTGGCAGCGCGTCGGGACGAACCATGATCCGATCATCGGCATCGAACGTCCCGAGACCTGGCATCTGGACGACTGGACCAAGCTTCGGAACGACCTGCTCGCGCTTTCGCAATAGGGGCGCCGGCCGCATCAGGCGACCGGCGCGCTACACTCGTACCGCTGCTATTTTACAACCAGCCCGGTCCACTTGGCGATAAATGCCCAGTCGCTGGCAGTTTCATCGATGATCTTGTCGGTTGGCTTGCCGCTGCCGTGGCCGGCCCGCGTTTCGATACGCACAAGATGTGGTCTCGCGCCGATGTCGGCCGCCTGAATCGCGGCCGTGTATTTGAAAGTATGGCCAGGCACCACGCGATCATCGGTATCGGCTGTCGCTGCCAAAATGGCTGGATAGGCATGACCACCCTTCACATTGTGATACGGTGAATAGGCATAGAGAACCTTGAAATCGTCGGGTTTTGACGGATAGCCATAATCATCGACCCAGTACCGCCCGGCCGTAAATTTGTCGAAGCGCAGCATGTCCATCACCCCGACCTGCGGCAATGCAGCCGCGAACAAGTCTGGCCGCTGGTTCACAACCGCACCGACCAACAAACCGCCGTTCGAGCCGCCCTCAATTGCCAGCTGATCCTTGCCGGTAATGCCTTGCGCTTTCAGATATTCGCCGGCTGCGATGAAATCGTCGAACACGTTCTGCTTGTTCGCCAGACGTCCGCCGTCATGCCATGCCTTGCCATATTCCCCACCGCCGCGAATATTGGCGAGTGCGAACACCCCGCCCTGCTCAATCCACGCAATCCGCGTTGCGGAAAACGCGGGGTTCATCGAGATATTGAAGCCGCCATAGGCATAAAGAAGCGTTGGCGCCGGACCGCTGGTGCCCTTTTTGCGGACGATGAACATCGGCACTTTGGTACCGTCCTTCGACGCGTAAAACTGCTGATCGACGGTGAAACCTGCAGGATCAAAGGCAACCTTGGGTTGTTCCCAAATGCTCGATTTCCCACTGGCAACGTCGTAACGGAAAATCGTCGTTGGCGTTGTAAAGCTGGTGAAGGCGTAGAAGGCCTCCGTGTCCTTGTCGGTTCCGCTGCCTCCGACCACGCTGCCAATGCCCGGCAGCGCGACCGTGCCTTCGGATACGCCATCCAGCGAATAACGCCGCACTTCGCTTTTCACATCAGCGGAGTAGGTGGCAATGATTTTACCCCCCAATATTGATGCACTGACAAGGACATCCTTGTCCTGCGGCACCAGCTCGCGCACCGGCGGGAATGCAGAGCGGGCATATAGGTTCATCACGACGATCCGCCCGCGCGGCGCATCTTTATTGGTCTGCCAATAGAAATTGCCGCCGACATTACCGACGAGTGTCCATTCATTGTCGAGCCCCGGCACGATCGTCCGCGGCTTCGCATCGGGGGACGTCAAATCAACGACGGTGATTTCGTACCGGTTGTCGGTGCCCGCCGTGGTTGTGAGAACGAGCCAATTGCCATCATCGGTCACCTGGACAGCATGGCCCTGCTTTGGCTTATCGGGCGTTGCATAGATCAGCGCGTCATCGGATTGCGGCGTGCCGATCTTGTGGAAATAGACGGCCTGATTCTCGTTCGTGGACTGAAACTTCGCGCCCGCTGCCGGCGCTGGGAAACGCGAATAGTAAAAGCCTGATCCATCATGCGCCCAGGCAAGTCCTGAAAACTTCACCCATTCGACGGTATCGGCCAACACCTTGCCGGTTGCCACATCAAGGACATGGACAATGCGCCAGTCGGTCCCGCCATCCTGCACGGTATAGACGAGCTTGGTGCCATCATCGGAGGCCACCCACTCACCCAGGGCGGTGGCTCCATCCGATGACCAGCCATTGGGATCGATCAAGACGCGGCCCTGACCGGCCGCGCTATCGCGGACAAACAACACGGCCTGGTTCTGCAGGCCCGAATTGCGGCTGTAGAAATAGCGGCCGCCCTTCTTCACGGGAACGCCAAAGCGTTCATAATCGAACAACGCCTTAAGCCGCGTCTTGAAGACGTCGCGACCGGGCAACGTCGCCAGATAGGCATCCGTTACCTTGTTCTCGGCTTCTACCCAGGCCTGAACATCAGCATCGCTGCGCACATCATTTTCCAGCCAGCGATAGGGATCAGCGACCTTCGTGCCGAAATAATCATCGACAACATCGCCGCGCTTGGCAGCCGGATAGGATAAAGGAGCAGTCTTGGGATCGGTCATGGGGCTCTTCTGGGCAAAAGCGGGAACAGAGACGGTCGTGGCGAGCAGCATCAGCGGCAGGGCGCGGCGCATGGGAGCGTTCTCCTGAAGGACATGAAAAAAGGAGCCGCACCCTAACAGGCACGACTCCTTTCTCAATAGCAATCCGGCGACCCTATCCTATCAGCCGTATCTCGACGTCGGACAGGCAATCGCTCGGCATGATGTGTGCCAGCGAAGGCGTTGATTTATGCTGCCTGATCGAAGTCTTCATCGATCATCACGGGACCCGAATCCTGACCCTTGGCGCTGACGTCGCGGTCCACGAACTCGATGATTGCCATCGGTGAGGCGTCCGACGCGCGGATGCCAGCTTTGATCACCCGAGTGTATCCACCGTTGCGACCGGCGTAGCGTGGGCCGATAACATCGAACAGTTTCACCAGTTGAGCATCATCGAGCATCCGCGCATGCGCGAGACGACGGTTCGACAAGCCACCCTTCTTCGCCAGCGTCACCAGTTTTTCGACGTAAGGACGCAGTTCCTTAGCCTTGGCGACCGTGGTGGTAATCTGTTCGTGCTTCACAAGCGCGGCTGCCATGTTGCGGAACAGCGCCGCACGGTGGGCCGAAGTACGTTGCAGCTTACGGCCGCCTACACGATGACGCATAATATTTTCCTTCGTTCGTTAAGGGGCCGGATAAGGTACCCCAGACCAGGTCGCTGTTGAGGCCGCGACCCTTTTGCCTTTCCCCGTCCCGCCCCCAAATTTACGGCAGCGGGACGACTGGTTACTGTTCAAGCACCGAACCTTGAACCAATCTGCGTTCGGCAGCTTGGGATGGCGATCGACCCGCAATCGGCATTCGCCAATCGCGGGTCGGTGCTCAGCCCATGATTTCCTGTTCGAGCTTCTTGGCCATCTCTTCGATGTTTTCGGGCGGCCAGCCGGGAATTTCCATCCCCAGGCGCAACCCCATCGAAGACAGCACTTCCTTGATTTCATTCAGGGACTTGCGGCCGAAGTTCGGTGTGCGAAGCATTTCGGCTTCGGTTTTTTGGACCAGGTCACCAATATAGATGATGTTGTCGTTCTTCAGGCAGTTAGCCGAACGCACCGACAATTCCAGCTCGTCGACCTTCTTGAGCAGGTAGCGATTGATCTGCTGCGTGTCGCCAGCAACTTCGCTGGCAGCGGCAGGCGCGGCGACCCCGATCGGCGCCGAACGCGTCATCGCCGAGTCGTCGAAGTGGACAAACAGCGCCAGCTGATCCTGGAGGATACGCGCCGCATATGCCACGGCGTCTTCCGGAGTCACGGTACCGTCGGTTTCAACGGTCAGCGTGAGCTTGTCGTAATCGAGCTCCTGGCCGACGCGGGTATTTTCTACCTTGTAGCTAACCTGGCGCACGGGCGAATAGAGCGCGTCGACCGGGATCAGGCCGATCGGTGCATCGGCCGGACGGTTTGCAACGGCGGGGACATAGCCCTTTCCGGTGTCTGCGGTCAGCTCCATGTTCAATGTTGCGCCGTCATCGAGATGACAGATCACCAGTTCGGGGTTCATCACTTCGATGTCACCAGAAACGGCAATGTCGCCTGCCTTGACTTCGGCCGGGCCGGTCGCTGCGAGCTGCAGACGCTTAGGGCCTTCGCCTTGCATCTTGAGCGCGATCTGTTTCACGTTCAGAACAATGTCGGTAACATCTTCGCGAACGCCCGCAAGCGACGAGAATTCGTGCAGCACATTCTCGATCTTGATCGACGTAACCGCGGCACCCTGAAGCGATGACAGCAACACACGACGCAGCGCATTGCCCAGGGTAAGGCCAAAACCGCGTTCGAGCGGTTCGGCAATGAATGTTGCCTTGCGACCGGCATCGCTGCCTGCCTTCTTTTCAAGGCCATTCGGCTTCTTCAATTCCTGCCAGTTCTTTGCATTAACGGACACGGGCTTCCCCTTGGTTTTGGGCGGGAGCGTGGGGCACTCCGGCCATGGGAGAATCGTTCGCGCGGCGCGATCAACCGCGCGCGAACGAGGACGAAATCAGACGCGGCGGCGCTTGGACGGGCGGACGCCATTGTGCGGGATCGACGTAACGTCACGGATCGACGTGATCTGGAACCCAACCGATTGCAGCGCACGAAGCGCTGATTCGCGACCGGAGCCAGGACCCTTTACTTCCACTTCCAGCGTGCGGACGCCGTGCTCGGCAGCCTTGCGGCCGGCATCTTCGGCGGCAACCTGAGCGGCATAAGGGGTCGACTTGCGCGAACCCTTGAAACCCATCATGCCGGCGGACGACCACGAGATCGCGTTGCCCTGGGCATCGGTGATCGTGATCATGGTATTGTTGAAACTGGCGTTCACGTGCGCGACGCCTGAAGTGATATTTTTGCGCTCCCTGCGGCGGATGCGCTGCGGTTCACGTGCCATGTTGAAATCCTGACCTGTCTAAAGCTGAAAAGAGGAACCGAGAACGCTCGATTACTTCTTCTTGCCGGCAATCGGCTTGGCCTTGCCCTTGCGGGTGCGCGCATTGGTGTGCGTGCGTTGCCCACGAACTGGCAGACCTTTGCGATGGCGCAAACCGCGATAGCAGGCGAGATCCATCAGGCGCTTGATGTTCATCGCGGTTTCGCGGCGAAGATCGCCCTCGACCGTGTAGCCAGCGTCGATCGTCTCACGGATCTGAAGCACTTCCTGATCGGTCAGGTCCTGCACGCGCGTTGCTTCGGCAATGCCCAGCTTCTTGGTGATTTCCTTGGCCTTGGTCGGTCCAATACCATGGATATAAGTGAGCGCGATCACCACGCGCTTGTTGGTCGGGATGTTAACACCCGCAATACGTGCCATGAACTTTTATCTCCCAGCTCCACGGGGCGGCATGGCTGCTCGCACCCATCTCATCGCGTTGAAACCGATACGCACGATACCGGCGCGCGCAAACAAGCGCCGCCGGTGACCGGAGTTTCGGATGGCGTGCAGTTAGGGTTGTGCGGGCCCGGTGTCAAGCGCTGAGCCCGGATAAGTCGAATCTAACCAAATGCATCAGCGGCCGATAGGGGAATAATGATCGCAGCGATCAGCCCGGGTTGGTTGTCGGCAAGCGCCAAATGACCACCATGCAGTCGGGCAACGGCCTCGACCAGGGCAAGTCCCAGTCCGGCACCCGGCGTCGTTCGTGCACCGTCCAGTCTGCCAAAGCGTCGCCGCGCCTGATCATGATCAGCTTTGGCAATGCCCGGTCCTCGATCTTCCACCTGGAACTGAAGCGATTCGGGGCGGGCGAGCAGCCGCAGCGTAATGGACCCTCCCTCGCTGGCGTGATTGAGCGCATTGTCGATCAAATTGGTAATCGCCTGCGACATCAGCTCGCGGTGCAACGCCATGGGCAAGGGAATGCCGTCGGTTTCAACCGAAAAGCGCATCCCCGCCTCCTCAGCGACCGGGGCATAGAGGTCCGCGATTTCCTCAACCAGATCGGCAGGATGTATCGTAATCAGTCGATCACGCGACACTGCCTCTGATCGGCCAATCTCCAGCAGCATCGTCAACATTCGCATCACGATATCGGTTTCCGCGATCAGCCCGCCCAGCGCCGCGTCGCGAGCGGCAGGATCAGCTTGTGTCATCGCCGATTCGGCCTTGGAGCGAAGCCGGGCAAGGGGTGATCGCAGATCATGGGCGACGCTATCGGTCATGACCCGCAGCTCGGTCATCAGCCGTTCGATCTTGTCGAGCATGGCGTTCAGGCGCGCGGCCAATCGATCAAATGCGTCGCCGCCCGCGGCCGCCAAATCGACCCGCCGGCTCAAATCACCACCCGCAACCGCCTCTACGACTCCTGCGACCCGATCAAGCCGGCGCGTCACATATCGTGTCAGGACGAGGCCCCCGATGCAGCCGAGCACCAATGACAGCAACGCCGCCAGGGCGAGCGCGCGCTCGATCGCCCGCTGTTCCTGCTGCCAGTCATCAAGCAACCGACCGCTGACCAGCCAGTATCGCCCAACCGGACGAATCGCTATGCCTGCCTCGCGCCGAAACCAAGGCGGCCCGTTGGCAATCCTGATAATTCTAAATGTCGTGAATTCGACCGGCGCGATATCAGCCGTCGAGGGCCCTCGCCCTGCAAGTCTGCGCCCTTCGCCATCGACCACCATCGCAATCAACGCGTCGTCGCCGCGACCATAGGCATCGCTGACCGCCTTTGCGATTGCCGTCGGTCCGCCACTGCGCACCAAGCCGGCGAACACATCGGATTGCTCCAGCGTATCCCGGCGAAGGGTCGACATCGCATTGTTATGAATCTGGTTCCAGACCAGCGCGACCAGCGCCAGATTGGAAACCAGGATCAGCCCGAATGCCAGCAAGGCAAGGCGAGCGGTGACGGACAACTTCATCAGGCGTCGAGCGAAAGCCGATAGCCTGCACCGCGCACGGTATGCAGAATGGGCGTGTTGAAACCCTCTTCGAGCTTGCGGCGCAACCGCCCGATATGGACATCGACGACATTGGAACCTGGATCAAAATGATAATTCCAGATCTTTTCCAGCATCATGGTTCGCGTAACCACCTGCCCTGCATGCCGCGCCAGATATTCGAGCAGATTAAATTCGCGCGCGCCCAGCAGGATGAGCCGTCCCTGGCGCGATACTTTGCGCGCAAGCAGATCGATCTCGAGGTCACCCACCGTCAGCTTTATCGGTTGGTTTTCGGCTGCGCCGCGCTCGCGACGGCGCAAAAGCGCATCAACGCGCGCTGTAAGTTCTGCAAAGGAATATGGTTTGCAGAGATAATCGTCCCCACCGGCGCGCAACCCATCGACACGATCGTCGACACTGGCCAGGGCAGAAAGGATCAGGACAGGGGTTGCGATGCCCGCCGCACGGATTGCGCCGACCATGGCCAGGCCATCGAGGCCCGGCAGCATCCGATCGGCAATGATCAGATCAAAAATGCCTTCACTGGCAAGAAACAGCCCGTCACGACCGTTGTCGCAGCTTTCCACCGCAAAGCCGATTTCTGCCAGCCCCTTGGCAATATAGCTCGCGGTCGCGGGATCATCCTCGACGATCAGGATTTTGCGGGTCATTCATGTATCCTGCGACTTTGTGCCGAACTTAGGCGGGAAATTGGCCGGCGGGAAGTCTGGCGGATTCCCGCCGGCCGCGATGCCCTCCGGGAAAGTCGGGCACCGAAGGTCGACTGATTTAGGCTGACGTCCGGACTACCATCGCCGCTTCCACTCTGCCTGCTTCAGCCAGGCGTTGGCATCATACGTCCGTTCCCCGAACTGGCAGCAGCCTTGTCGGCGACGCTGGCAGGCAACACGGGCTCGGGTAAAATACGAAACTGCTCACCGCCAGATTCATCAGGGTCACTATTTGCAACCGCGCTGGTGCTTTACGCCGCGTTACCCGCAGCAGCGATGACGGGTCGATGACGAATTCGTCATCCACCGCGTGCAGCCAGCAACGCCCGCCTGACGCTGCGCGACCTTTATTCTTTTTTGTCTTCGGGGTCTGGCGCCGGAGGCGTTTCTGCCAATGCCTTGAGGCTTTTGACCTGTATCGCCAGAACATCATCCACCTTCGGAGCGATGGTGTCGGCGCCTGCTCGAACAAATCCCGTGACGAGATAGGTCAACGTCAACCGCGTGGCATGCGAGCCTTCGGCATCGAGTTGAAAGGTCAAGGTGCCGGTGACCGCTTCGGCCTGCAGCGGGCCCAGAGCGCCGGTCAGGCGGATCAGCCTTGGCGGCTGGATGTAAACGATATGCGCATGCTCCACGCTGCCCTTGTCGGGAAGCCGCTCACAAAAGCAGCCCGTCGCCTGGGTATCCAGATACAGATTGGCGCTGTCGTCAGAGTAAGTATGCTCTTTCGACC
>JAIELC010000025.1 GCA_019753375.1 Sphingomonas sp. | reverse complement strand
CAAGCGCGATATTCAGTCGCCGCAGCGCCGCGATCGTCGCTGGATCGACATGCGCGCCGGCCAGCACCAGATCGGGCGCCAGCGCCACCACTTCCTCGGCGGTTCCCGATGTCGCGGTAAAGCGCGCCGCCTGCGCAAGCGGGATCGACGTGGATTGCGGATCCTGGGAATAATGGCTGATCCCGGCAATCTGGCCGGGATCAGCGACATGCATCAAAATGGCATCGATGCATGGATTGATCGACACCACGCGCGCTGGTGGCCGCGATGGCCTGCGCGGCGGCGTTGGCGAACGCTCCGCACAGGATGCCGCGACCAGCAGGATAAGCAGGCCAAAGATGGGCCGCCGCCCCATCAAAGGCGCAACCGCACACCGGCATAGGCGGCGCGCCCCGGTTGCCCGTAGCCAAACGCCGTTTCGTAGCGTTCATCGAACAGGTTCTCGATCCGGCCATAAACCTCCACCAGCCGGGTGATCGGGAGCGCGGCGCGCAGATCGACCAGCACATAGCCTTCCAGCTTGCGCGTGTTGCTGGCGTTTTCAAAGCTTGATCCGACATGGGTCAGCGTCGCACCCGTCGTCAATCCAAACGACCAGCGATAATCGACCAGCGTGCTAACGCTGTGCTGCGGCCTGCGGACCAGCAACTTGCCGAAATTGATGCTGCCCGGCGAACGCGCGATGGCGTTGGTATAGGTGTAGTTTGCCTGAACCTGCAGCGCATCCGTCGGGCGCAGGAGCAACCCTGCCTCGATGCCATCGGCGCGCGCCCGCGCGACATTGTCATAGGTGCCAAACGGACGATCGGTACAGATGCCGGTCAGCGGCGCGGTGCACGAAACAAAATTGATGAGATCAATGCTGGTGCGCCTGAAATAGGTCAGGCTGGCTTCGATCGCTCCCCCCAGCGCGCGCTGGCTGATGCTCACATCCCAGCCTTTGGCGCGTTCGGGCCGCAGCAACTGGTTCCCGAATTCGCTCTGCAGCTGAAACAGCGATGGCGCTTTGAACCCCTCGGCATAGCTGGCGCGGACCGTCGTGCCGGTCGCGGCGATGGCATAGACCCCGCTTGCGCTGGCAGTGGTGGCGCCGCCAAAGCGACTATGATCATCCTGGCGTGCCCCGCCGGTCAGCGTCAGCCCGGTCAGCGGCGTTGCAACCAGCTGGCCATAGACGCTGTCGATCCGGGCCCGGCCATTGGTCGGCGCGCCGCCAAAGCTCGACGAGGTGAAGCGCGATGTCTCTCGCTCCAGACCGGCGGTCACTTGCCACCCCGTGCTGATGTCGAAGATGCCCTGATATTCAAAGCGTTCGTTCCGCCCGTCCGAGGCGAAGGTTTCGCTCCCCTGGTCGCTGTTGCGCCGCTGTGTGTCGGTATAGGCAAACCCCAGCCGGTTGCGAAAACGGCCGCCAAAGAACGCGGCATTCAGCCCGGTATAGGCAACAATCTCGCGGGTTTTCGATCGTTCGGGCGTGTCACCAAAGGCAAAACTGGGCGGCGCGAAGCCATCAATGCCCGCCAATCCATTTGAATACCAGCCGCGGGCGTCGATCGAAACCGAGTTGCTCAGCGCCAGGTTCAGCTTGGCGTTGGCGCCAAAGTTCTCGTACCCGTCGCGCTCAGTCCCGCCGCGTGCTTCACTAAATGCCGAAATTCCATCGGTGCGAAAATAGCCGGCCCCGCCGCTTGCCGACACGGGCCCCGCCTTGCCCGATACGTTGCCGACGAACTGCGCGGTGTTGCGATAGCCATATTCGGCGCGCGCATTGATGGCGAGTGTGTCGCCCGGTTCGCGCGTGATGATGTTGACGACGCCGCCGATTGCCTGGCTGCCCCACAACACCGATTGCGATCCGCGCAATACCTCGATCCGATCAATATTGCCGACCATCAGATTGCCAAAGTTGAACCCACCCGCCGGGGATGCCGGATCGTTGATCTTCACGCCGTCGATCAGCGTCACGGTCTGGTCGCTTTCGGCACCGCGGATCGAGACCGATACCGTGCCGCCAATACCGCCGGTGCGGGCCACGGTCACGCCGGGCAGGGTCCGCAGGATATCGGCGACCGTATCTGTCTGGCGGCGTTTGATGTCCGCGCTGTCGACAACAGTGATTGCCTGACCGACGCGCGCGATCGGCTGGGCCGTGCGGTTGGCGGTGACGACAATGGTGTCCGGCGCATCGCCGTCCGCGCCATCATCGGCCCGCGCCGGCGTTGTGAAAGCGGCAGCCAAGACGACGGTCAGCGCCGTCGTCGATAGTGTAGCAACAGGAAAACGCATAAAACCTCCTTTGAGAGCAAAGCGAGGTCGCGCGCGCCGACGGCACGTTTCTGAATAGAGCGAAACGGTTTTAACCCCCACGCGCGCCACCTCCTACGATGTCGTCACGCGAGGTTTTCCCCCGATCACGCCAAACACCCCGTTGGCGCAAAGGACCGACCGCGGCAGGCAGGTCTCCTGGCTCCCGGGTCATCACGTCCGCCCCGCCTTCCCGGCGGCCGAAGCTGCCAGTGGCATTTGGGGCGACCGCTCACCGGTCACAGTTGCGGGCACAGCCCCGGATTACAGGTATTTATCCTGCTTCCGGGTTCCCTATTATTCCCATTTCTGGGAACCTGTCGCCTCGCCTCGATATTACCGACGCGCGAAAAGGGCAAGCATGACCGTCAGCACAGCGGGATTTTGATGCGACGGCCGATGCGGCGCCTGCATAGCTGCCCCCAGTCCTTCGTGCCTTGGCACCCGACGCCGCGTCGTTGCTATGACGGCAGGCGGCCCAGGCGCGTGAGGGCGGGGATCAGATCATCAAAATGATCAATAACCATCTGGGCGCCCAGTTCGGCCGCAGGCCGGTCGGCAAAACCAAAGCTGACGGCAATGCATGGCAGGCCGGCGGCGATTGCCGTCTGGGTGTCGGTGATTGAATCCCCCACAAAGGCGGCCGCCCCGCCTCCTGATTGATCGATCGCCAGCTGCAATGGCGCCGGATCGGGTTTGCTGACGGACAGGGTATCGCCGCCGACGATACTCGCGAAGCGCGCCTCCCAGCCAAGCGCGGCGATCAGCGCCAGCGTTGGCGCGAGCGGCTTGTTGGTACAAATTGATAGCGCAATCCCGCACGCGGACAGCCGGTCAAGTGCCGCCTCAACGCCCGGATAGGGCCTGCTGAGATCGCAGATATGCGCGGTGTAGTGGTCGATCAGCACCGGATAGGCGGCGTCGACCAGCGCGGCACCGGCGTCGCCCGTGGCTGCCAGAGCCTTACGCAGCAACGCGCGGGAGCCGTGGCCGATCATCACGCGCACCGCCGGCAAGGACAGCGGCGGCCTGCCGACCGTGCCAAGCGCAACGTTGACGGCAGCAGCCAAATCGGGCGCGGTGTCGACGAGGGTACCGTCAAGGTCGAACACGACCGTCTGAAAGCGGATCCGCGGCCCTGACCCTGTTCGCGGCCCGGGGGCTCGCCTCACCGCTGGGGCCAACGCCATTATGCGGACCGCCAGCGCGCCCAGATCGCGGTCGGTAACAACAGCCCGCGCGCTTCCTCGCGCACCGCCAGTTCGCCAGCCTCAACCACGCCGCCCAGATCGGCAAAGGCCTGACGCAGCAGCTCCTCAATCGCCAGCGCGGACATGCGAACCGCATAAACCGTCACAAACAGGAAGCGCGACTGTGCATCGAGCAGCTGTCGGCAATCGGCGATCAGCCCCGGTAGGCCCTCTTCCAGTTTCCAGACCTCGCCTTCGGGGCCACGGCCATATTTCGGCGGATCAAGCAGGATACCGTCATAGCGCCGACCCCGCCGGACTTCGCGCGCAACGAATTTGGCGCAATCGTCGATGATCCAGCGGACGGGACGGTCGCTCAATCCGGACAGCATGGCATTGCCGCGTGCGGCCTCGACCGACTTTTTCGAGGCATCGACATGCACCATCCTGGCGCCCTGACTCGCCATCGCCAGCGTCCCAACCCCGGTATAGCCGAACAGGTTCAGGCATTCCGGGGCGCTCATCCCCTGCGTTCGTTCGCGCATCCACTGCCAAACGGGCGCCATATCGGGGAAGAATCCCAGGTGGCGAAACGGCGTTGTCTGCGCGGTAAAGCGCACATCATCCCACGCCAGCGGCCAGCCATCATAGGGGATCTGCGTGGCAAATTGCCATTTGCCGCCGCCATCCTCGTCGGAACCGGGAATGAATTCGGCATCGGCCTGCCACCTGTTGCTGGCCGGCGCCCACATTGCCTGCGGTTCGGGTCGAATGAAGCGGAAACGGCCGTAACGCTCAAGCTTTCGCCCATGCCCGCTATCAACCAGCCCATAATCCGCCCATGGTTCGGCGATCAGCGTTAGCAGACTCATGCGGCAGGCGTCGCCCGGGCGCCGATATAGTCCGTGACTGCCGCAAAAGTCGCGGGCAGCGTGGCATAACGTTCCTCGCGGTCGAACAGGTCGCCAATCCGGCTGGGCAAGACAGGCCGTGCGCCGGTTGCCCGCTCGACAGCGTCGCGGAATTTGGCCGGGTGTGCGGTTGCCAGCGTCACAATCGGGACGTCGCCAGGCAGATCCGCGCGGCGCGCAGCGCAAAGCGCGATTGCGGTGTGCGGGTCAACCATGCCGCCAGCATGTTCATAGGCCCAGCGCAGGGCCATCGCCATATCATCGGGATCGACCCGGTCGCTGGCGAATAGCGGGGCGGCGCCCTGCAGTTGCGCGTTGCTCAGCCGCATCGCCTTTGACGCTTCAAATTGCTGCATCTGTGCCGCCAGCGCCGCACCATCGCGGCCACCCAGATCGAACAACAGGCGTTCGAAATTGCTTGATACCTGAATGTCCATTGATGGGGCCGTGGTCGGCGTCACGGTTCCGACCGAATAATCGCCGGTCGAAAGGGCACGGTGGAGAATATCGTTGATATTGGTTGCCACGATCAGTTTGGCGATCGGCAATCCCATGCGGGCGGCGACATAGCCGGCGAACACATCGCCGAAATTGCCCGTTGGTACCGAAAAGGCGACATGGCGGTGGGGCGCGCCGAGCCGGACGGCGGCGTAGAAATAATAGACGATCTGCGCCATCAGCCGCGCCCAGTTGATCGAATTCACCGCGCTCAGCGTAAAACGGCCCGCGAACGCACGATCATTGAACATCGCCTTCACCAGCGCCTGCGCATCATCAAAGCTGCCGTCGATGGCGATGTTGTGGATATTGGGCGCAAGCACCGTCGTCATCTGGCGCCGCTGAACGTCCGAAACGCGGCCCTGCGGATGGAGCATGAACACGTCGATGCCCTGACGCCCGGCCAGGGCATCGATCGCCGCTGATCCGGTGTCGCCGCTGGTCGCGCCGACGATCGTCAATTGGGTGGTGGTGCCGGTCAGAAAGCGTTCGAAGAACAAACCGAGCAATTGCAGCGCCACATCCTTGAAGGCCAGGGTCGGGCCGTGGAAGAGTTCGAGCAGCCAATGGTGCGCGTCCAGCTGAACCAGTGGCGTCACGGCCGCATGCGCGAATCGGCCATAGGCCCGGGTACACAGCGCGGTCAGCTCCTCGTGCGACAAGGCGTCGCCGACAAAGGGCAGCATGACTGCCACCGCCGTGTCGACATAGGATAGCCCTGCCATGGCGGCGATCTCGTCCTGGCTCAGTGTGGGCCAGTCGGTCGGCAGATACAGACCGCCGTCGCTTGCGAGTCCGGCCAGCGTGGCGCCTTTGAAATCAAGAACAGGGGCCATGCCCCGCGTGCTTTGATACTGCATGGGCTCGGCGCTTACCGCCGCCGACCGCCCCGCACAAGCAAGGCTCCGTCGGTCCGCAGCCGCCGCCGCAGCGCGATGGCGTAAATCCCAAGCGCCAGCGCCGCGAAAATGAACCATTGCACGGCATAGGCCAGGTGGTTGTTGGGAATGGCCTGCGGGCTTGGCCGGGGACTGGCGACAAGGCCTGGCAAGGGAGTATCGGCGATGATCATCAGCGTCATCGGCGCGGGCCGGGTCAACCCGGCAATCAGGCTTTGATGGCTGGGGGCGGGGGCAATCACCCCGGTCACCTTGCCGCCCTGCCACGTCGGCTTGAAATTCACATCGCGCGTCAGCCCCAGTTCGACGGCAAAACCGGGCCCCTCGGCACCCGTTCGGCACTCCGCGATCAGCCGCCAGCCGCGGCCTCCCGCGCCTTCGGTCCGCCAGCGGGTCGGTTGCAGGCAAAACGCACTGGTCCGCCGGTACAACAGGTCATCGCCGACCGGAATTTGCGGAAATGCCACCGGGGGCAGCGTAACATTGCGGGCATAGAGCGCGAGCTTGGCTTCCTTCCAGCCCTTGCGCTGCAATTGCCAAACGCCCAGCGCGATCATCGCCGCGACCGCCAGCAGGACCAGGATTGTCGGCACAACGGGCAGACGCTTCATGCGTCCGGCCCGACGATCCGGCCTTCACGCGCTGCATTGCGGTACTCAAGCACCAGCAGCGCGGCCTTGGCTGCCCGCAGGGAAAAAATCACGCCCAGCGCGGTAACTGGAATCCAGATCAGCATGTGCAGCCACAAGGGCGGGTGCAGCGTCAGTTCAACGGTAATCGCCATCGCAACGACCAACGCGCCCAAAATCAGGGTCAGGAAGGCTGCCGGGCCATCGCCGACGTTAAAGCTTGAAAAGTCCAGTCCGCAGACCCGGCAGGCGGGCGCAAACCGGGTCATTGCGGCAAACAGCGTTGGCGATCCGCACCGCGGGCAAAGCCCCCGGACCGCCGCTTGCAAGACCGTGGGGGGCACGGGGGCGGGAGCGCCGCCACGCGTGCCGTTCGTCACCTCAGCCGCCGTGGACGGGTGCGCCAGCGCCGCCCCAGACATAGATGGAGACGAACAGGAACAACCACACCACGTCGACAAAATGCCAGTACCAGGCGGCGGCTTCAAAACCGAAATGCTGGCGCGGGGTGAAATGGCCCTGATAGACGCGCCACTGGCAGACCATCAGAAAGATCGTGCCGATCAGCACATGGAACCCATGGAAACCGGTCGCCATGAAGAACGACGCGCCGAAATTCAGCCCGGCGAAATGGAAGGGCGCTTCGGAATATTCATAGGCCTGGATGGCGCTGAAAATTGCGCCCAAAATGATCGTCAGCCACAGTCCCGTCTTCAGGCCCTGGCGATCGCCATGGATCAACGCATGGTGTGCCCAGGTAACGGTGGTCCCCGACAGCAGCAGAATCAGCGTGTTGAGCAGCGGAAAACCAAAGGGATTGATGACTTCGACGCCCTTGGGCGGCCATTGGCCGACCACACGCGTGACCGTCTCGGTGATCCGCGCGACTTCGCCGTCGACGATCTGTACGGGCGCCGGAAATAGCGAGAAATCGAAGAATGCCCAGAACCAGCCGACGAAAAACATGACTTCAGAGGCGATGAACAGGATCATGCCATAGCGCAGGTGCAACTGCACAACCGGCGTGTGATCGCCCGAATGCGCTTCCTTGATGACATCGGCCCACCACAGGAACATCGTCAGCAACACGCCGCCAAGACCGGCCAGAAACACCGCGCCGCCAAAGGCTGCGCTGTGCATCCACATGATGCCGCCTGACGCCATCAACAGCGCTGACATCGAGCCAAGCAGCGGCCAGAAGCTGGGGGAGAGAATGTGGTAATCGTGGTTCTTGGCGCCGGCCATGGTCGTTTCCCGTTAGGTCTGATGTCAATTCGCTCTAGCTTGCCGCTCGTGGCGAATCCACTGGGTAAAATGTGTAGCTAAGCGTGATCGTCTGCACGTCCTTTTCATCGGGATCCTTCAGCATTTTGGGATCGACGAAGAAAATCACGGGCATCCGCACGGTTTGGTGTGGCTGCAATGTCTGCTGGTTGAAGCAGAAGCACTGGATCTTGGTGAAATACAGCCCCGCCTGCGCGGGCGAAACGTTGAAGGTTGCCGACCCGGTGATCGGATGGTCGCTATTGTTGGTCGCCACGAAAAACGCCAGATTGCGTGCACCGATCTGGACCTTGACCGACCGGTCTTCGGGTTCGAACTTCCACGGCAGCTTGGGATCGACATTGGTGTCGAAATCGACCTGCACCATATGGCCGACCGCGCCGGGCGCGGCGTTGCCGCGCTGCGTGGTCCCGTTCAGGCCGGTAGCCTGACAGAAAACCCGGTACAGCGGGACGCTGGCCCAGCCCAGCCCGGTCATGCACGCCACGCCAAGCGTGGCGAACATCGCGGTGCGTACCTTCCGGTTCATCCGGTAAATCCCAGCTGGATCTTGGCAATCGACACCGCGAACACCAGCACCACGAAGGCGCCCAGCGCAATCGCCACCACCAGCGACCGCGATCGTTGCCGGGCGCGGATCATGTCGTCGTCCTGCTGCGGTATCATGCAAACCACCTGTCAATGACCAGCGCGGCGAACATCGCCAGCACGTAAAAAATCGAATAGATGAATAGCGTGCGCTCCGCCTTCATCTCGGCCGGGGTCGGCGCGGCCGCCGCAACGACCCAGATGTTGAGCGCCAGAAAAATGCCCGATCCGATGATCGCGACCGTTCCGTACAGCGCATGCGCAAGCCCGATTGGCCAGGGCGCGATCGCCACCACGGCCATCATCACCGCGTAGACCAGCATTTGCCAGCGCGTCGTCCGGGCGCCGGCCACCACCGGCATCATCGGTACACCGCCCTTGGCATAATCATCGCGGATCAGCAGCGCGAGCGCCCAGCTATGCGGGGGCGTCCACAGGAAAATCAGCATGAACATCAGGATCGGCAGCAGCGAGACCGACCCTGTTGCCGCAACCCACCCGATCAGGGGCGGGAAGGCACCGGCAGCGCCACCGATGACGATATTCTGCGGCGTAAAGCGCTTTAGTCCGACGGTGTAGATGACCACATAGAACAGGATCGACGCGGCGAGCAGTCCGGCGGCGAACCAGTTGGCGGCAAACCCCATCAAGACAACGCTGAAGGCACCCAGACCAACGCCGAACCCCAGCGCGCTGTCGCGGTCCATGCGCTGATCGGGCAATGGCCGCGACGCGGTGCGCGTCATCAGGGCGTCAATATCGGATTCATACCATTGGTTGAGCGCCCCCGCCGCGCCTGCCGCAAGCGCGATCGCCAGAATGGCAGCGATGCCGATTGCCAGCGGCGGCAGGGTGGGCGCCGCCAGCATGCCGCACAGCGCAGTGAACACAACCGAGCGCATCACCCGGGGCTTGGTCAGCGCCAGGAAATCTCGCCATTCGGCGGGAAGGTGGGTTCGGATCAGCGTCGTCGTCGTCATTGGTTTTCCTCCCCTTCCGCATGCGGAAGGGGTTTTAGGAGGGGAGTGCCTGAGCGCATGGCCCGGACCAGGGCCTTCCCCTTAACCCCCTCCCGCATATGGGAGGGGAACTGCGATCAATCGATCCGCGGCAGCGTTTCGAACTGGTGATAGGGCGGCGGGCTGGACAGCGTCCATTCCAGCGTGTTGGCGCCTTCGCCCCATGGATTGTCGCCAGCCTTTGGACCGGCAATCAGCGACCAGATGATGTTGACGAAGAAAAAGCCCATCCCCGCCAGCATGATCGCATACCCGTAGGACGCGAGCGCGTTATATTCCGAAAGCTGCGGCGTGTAGTCGGGGATTCGGCGCGGCATGCCCTGCAGGCCCAGGAAGTGCATCGGGAAGAACAGGACGTTCACGCCGACAAAGAATACCCAGAAATGCAACTGGCCCAATACTTCATTATACATCCGGCCCGACATCTTCGGGAACCAGTAATAAAAGCCCGCGAACAAGCTGAACACCGCGCCAAGGCTGAGCACATAGTGGAAATGTGCGACGACGTAATAGGTGTCCTGCATGTAATCGTCGATGCCGCCATTGGCGAGCACGACGCCGGTCACGCCGCCCACGGTGAACATGAAGATAAAGCCGATTGACCACAACATCGGCGTCTTGAAGCTGAGCGATCCGCCCCACATCGTGGCGATCCAGCTGAAGATCTTGATGCCGGTCGGGACCGCGATGACCATCGTCGCTGCGGTGAAATACATTTTCACGTTAACGCTCAGGCCGGTGGTGAACATGTGGTGCGCCCACACGATGAACCCCACCACGCCGATCGCGACCATGGCATAGGCCATGCCGAGATAGCCAAAAACCGGCTTTTTCGAAAAGGTCGAGATGATCTGGCTGACGATGCCGAAGCCCGGCAGGATCATGATGTACACTTCGGGGTGGCCAAAGAACCAGAACAGATGCTGGTACAATACCGGATCGCCGCCACCCGCCGGATCGAAGAAGGTGGTGTGGAAATTGCGATCGGTCAGCAACATCGTGATCGCGGCGGCAAGAACCGGCAGCGCCAGCAACAGCAGGAACGCCGTCACCAGCACCGACCAGACGAACAGCGGCATCTTGTGCAGCGTCATGCCGGG
>JAIELC010000138.1 GCA_019753375.1 Sphingomonas sp. | reverse complement strand
TGCGGTCATTTCTTCGAACATCAGATTATATGGGTTGATCAGAAAATGATGTTCCGGACCCGGCACGCGCGCCGACAAATGCGTGAAAATCAGATCGTCCCAGCCGTACAGGGCAACCAGCCGATAGGCGGCGGCCAGATCAACGCGCGCCTGCCATTCCTCGGCGGAAACCCGGTCCTGAACGGCGTTGGAAGGCTTGATCGCGGTCGCCATAATCATCTCCTGTCGCGGCGGGGCCGCCGGACGGCCCGATCCTGTAATCGCACATATACGGCACAGCGCGCGGCTTGACTATGGTGCAAGGTGCTTGACGGCGGACTCGTGGCGGTCAAGGATGCGCTTATGAGTGGAAATACCCCTGTCGATCCTGCAGCATTTTTTCGTGAAATGCTGGGCCAGTGGGAATCCATGGCCAATGAATTTGGCGGCAACATGATGAAATCCGGCGAATTTACGCGGGTGATGCATGGTGCCAATGCGGCCGCGTTGAAAGCCCGCGAAGTCAGCAGCGAGATGATGGACCGCGCGCTATCTGCCGCGAATATGCCCAGCAAAGGCGATGTGGCCGATCTTTCCGCGCGGTTGCACCGCGTGGAAGAATCGATGATGCGCGTCGAAGCGATGCTGCGCGCAGCATTAATGGCACAGGGCGTTGGCGAGATAGCCGCCGAACCCAGCGCGGCCCGGCCAAAGCCCAAACGGACCCGCAAGCCGCCCAGTCAGGTGGCGGGCAAAGATCCGGGCAAGGCCGCCGGGTGAGCGAAGCCGACCAGCCCGGCATTGTCGAACAGGCCCGCGTCGAATTCGACCGCGTGCTCCAGCGCAATATCAAGGGTTTGGGCTATTTCATGTCGTCTGCGCCGGTGCTTGGCGCGTCGCCGAAGGACAAGCTGCTGCAGCGCGGCACGATGGTGCTGTACCATTACCGCCCACAATCCGACGAAGTGTACCGCGTGCCTATCCTGCTGGTGATGGCGACCACCAACCGCGGCTATATTTTTGACATGGTCCCGGGGCAAAGCCTCGTCGAATATCTGCTCAAGGCAGGATACGACGTCTTCATGCTCGACTGGGAAGCGCCGCGCGCCGACGAAAAGCATCTTGGGCTGGAGGATTATGTCCTCGATTTCCTGCCGACCTGCGTCGACAGGGTGCTGGAAGAGACCGGCGAGCCCGATCTGACGGTGGTCGGTTATTGTTTTGGCGGTGTGCTGTCGGTGCTTTGGGCCGGGCTTCAGCCCGACAATGGCCCGATGAAGAATCTGGTGTGCTTCACGACGCCTGTTGATTTCAGCAAGATGGAGATGTTCCAGGCGTGGTCGGACCCGCGTTTCTTTGACGTCGACCGATTGGTCGATACCTTTGGCAATTGCCCGGCGGATTATTTGTATACCGCGTTTGACATGCTGCGCCCTGGCGCACGGATGGTCGCCAATATCCGGTTGTACGACAATATGTGGAATGACGAATTCGTGAAGTCGTACCGAATGTTTGATCGCTGGGCCGCGGATATGCTGCCGCTGGCAGGCGAATATTTCCGTGAGACCACCAAGAAACTGATGTGGGAAAATCAGCTGTACCACGGCACGCTCGACCTGGGCGGGAAGCGCGTTGATCTGGGCAGGATTACCGTGCCGTTTCTGCATGTTACCGCGCAGCATGATCACATCGTGCCGTCCGCTGCGTCCGCCCCGCTGATCGATATGGTCGGGTCGGCCGACAAGGAAGGCGTGGAAATGAAGGGCGGGCATGTCAGCCTGGTTGCGGGTGGCAACGCCATTCGCCGCCTCTGGCCCAAATTGACCGACTGGCTTTCGGAGCGTTCGACATGAGCCACACAATCCGCCGTTTCGCCGCTGCTGACCGCGACCCGATGTTGGCCTTTGCAGCAGCGCTGCCCGAACATGATCTGTTATTCCTGGGTCGCGACCTGAAGCACCCGCGCGTGGTCGATGCCTGGGTTGGCGCGATTGGCGAAGGCTATATCGACAGCCTGATTGCCGAAGATGGCGGCAAGGTTGTCGGCACCGCCGCGCTGGTGCGCGATCCGTTGGGATGGAGCCCGCATGTCGGCGAAGTCCGCCTGCTGGTCTCAGAAGACCGCCGCGGCGCCGGCCTTGGCCGCGATCTGCTCGAAGCGATCTTCGCGATCGCGGCGCAGCACGGCATTTTGAAACTCGTCGCGCGGATGACGCCCGACCAGACCGGATCGGTCGCGCTGTTCGAAAGCCTGGGCTTTCGTGGCGAAGCCATGCTGCGCGATCATGTTCGCGACCGTGCCGGACAAATGCACGATCTTGTCATCCTCAGTTACAACGCAGCGGCAACCGCCGCGCGTCATCAGGCGTTCGGATGGAACGAATGACCCGGCGACGCACGCCCCCATTATTAAACGGGCCAGAAATGAGAGCCCGTGTCCGCAGGAGAATTACTATGGCGACACAAGCAGCTGGCGTGGCATCGATTCAGCCACCCTCGCCCCTACTTGCACTGACCGAGCTGCCCCGCGCGCTGGTCGAGCTGGGCAGCCTTGGCCCAAGCGCCGCGCCCTTGCTGGCACTGTCGCCGCGCGGTGATGGCCATCCGGTGATGGTGCTGCCGGGCTTTGTGACCAGCGACATGTCGACAACCTTGCTGCGCCGGTTTCTGACGCGGCTCGGCTATGACGCAATGCCGTGGGAACTGGGCCGCAATCTGGGCCCCAAGGCAATTGGCTGGGGCGGTGAAAAGCTGGTCGCCCGGCTCGCGGACATCCATCAGCAGAGCGGCCAGCGCGTCAGCCTGGTCGGCTGGAGCCTGGGCGGCGTGATGGCGCGTCAGCTGTCACGGCGACTGCCCGGCGCGGTCCGGCAGGTGATTTCGCTGGGCTCGCCTTTTGCCGGCACGCCAAAGGCCACCAATGTCTGGCGCGCCTATGAATCGCTGACCGGTCAGAAAATCGACGACAAGGACGTGCGCGACCAGCTGAAGGAAAGCGAACTCCCCCCACCCGTTCCATCGACCGCGATCTACACCCGCGAAGACGGCGTGGTCGCCTGGCAGAATTGCCGGGAACCCGCATCGGACCATACCGACAATATCGAAGTCCATGGCAGCCATTGCGGACTGGGGGTCAACCCGGCGGTATTATATGCGGTCGCCGATCGGCTGGCGCAAAAGGATGGCAATTGGCGTCCATTCGACCGGCGGGGCTTGCGGGCACTGGTCTATCCTGAAGCCGGTCGCGTCTGACAAGGACAGGAGACGGCGCTGCGCCAAAGCTCAGCGCTGCCCTGCCAACGGCTGAAGGGCCGAACAATCGCGTATCACAACAAAGGCGGGATCAGCTCGCCTGACGCGAACAGCCTGACGACCACTAGTGGCTACCCCTATGTCGTCGCCCCGGCGAAATCCGGAGTCCGGCCGGACCGAGTGCGCAGGCCGCAGCACAACCCGTGCGATAGACCGCTTTCCCGGATTGAGCCCAACCCCGACGCAGCCCGGGGCGACGACGATGGGGTTGATTCTACTTCTTGTCGCCCCGAAGCGGCGCGACGGCGTCCTTGCCGATTTTCATGATCAGTTCGCCAATTTCGCGCGCCTGGGTCATGCTGCGCGTGCCTTGTTCGCGCAGAAAATCGCCCTGGACCTTCATCACTTCTGACAAGTCCTTGGCCTTGGCGGCGGCGCGCATCGCAGCAAAGGCCTCGCGCGCATTCTGTTCAGCCTGATCGATCATTTTCATGCTCATCGATGCCCCGCCCTCGGCGAGTTTGGTGCCCGATGCGCGGACCTTTTCGCCGGCCTTCTTGGCGGGCTCGACAACGCGTTCGTTGATCGCGTCTTTCACCTTGGCGGCGGGCTTCTTGGTATCGGCCATTATGCAGTCTCCTTGATTTTCACGGGTGGGACTTTGGGAGTGGCGGTTTTGCGGCCGGGCTTAGCGGCAGCTGGCGTGCCGCGTGCCTTGGTCACGGGTTTTGCGCTGGGGCTACTGGGTGCGGCTTTGGCCGGTACAGGCTTGGCCGTCGCGGTTTTGGCGGCTGTAGCTTTGACGGTCGCAGCTTTGGCGCTCGCGACTTTGGCTGGCGCCGGCTTTTTGGCCGGGGGCGCTTTTGATTTGGGCGCTGGCCCCGCCGCAGCGGCGGCCTTCAGTTCTTCAAAAGCGGCCGCGAGCGCGCGCGCATAGGCGCCGGGATCGGGCATCATGTTCCGGTCGCAGGTAAAGGAAATCGCGATCGTGTCGGTGTAGGAATAGATGGTGTTGATCAGCCCCATCGAATCAAACACCGGCCCGGTACCGAACATCCCCACCATACGCGCCCCGCAGAAATAGAGCGGCACGCGGCTGCCTGGAACGTTGGTGACGACGCAATTGAACACCGGGGCATGCGCGTTTGCCGCGCCTACCCGGGTATAGAGCCGCGCGGCCAGCCCGGCGAGCCCCGACGGGATCAGCTGGCTGTAATCGGTCAACGTCCGTGCCCCGACCGCGCCGGTCATGGCCTTGCTGTTCTGCGCTTCGGCATGCACGTAATTGAGCCGTTCCAGCGGATCTTCAATGTGCGTGCCCAGGCCAACAACCATCGCCGATACCAGATTGCCGAGCGCCGCCTTTTCGCCTTCGCCCCGCACCGAAATCGGCGCCATCGCGGTCAGGCTTTCGGGCGGCAGTTCATCCTTGCCCGCCAGATATTTGCGCAGGCCCCCGCCAACAATAGCAAGGATCACGTCGTTGACGGTTGCGCCGTCGACCGCGTCCTTGATCGCGCGGATGTCCGTCAACGGAAACGGCACCGCATCCCATACCCGGTGGGCGGAAACCTTGCCGTTGAAGCGCGTCTTGGGCGCCAGGCGCGTGTTCGACAGGCTTACTTCGCCCTTGCTGACAGTGGCCGCCAGCTTGGCCATGCCGGGCAATGACCGCCCGATTGTTTCCATCACGCGCATCGGCTGCATCAGCGAGTTGAAATAGCTGCGCGTCAGCAGGTCGGCGACGCGGGGCATGTTTTCCGGTCGCCAGTCGTCGGTCTTGGTCGGCGGTGTCATGTCGGCGTTCAGATCATGGACCGCCGCCGACATTTCCACGCCCGACATGCCGTCGATCGCGGCATGGTGGACCTTGGACACAAGCGCGAAGCACCCCGGTGGCAGGCCCTGCACATTATCCAGCCCCTCAACGATCGTGAATTCCCAAAGCGGCTTGTTGAGATCGAGCGGCCGCGAATGGAGTCGCGCAACCTGGATGCACAGCTGGCGCCAGTCACCGGGCTTGGGAAGCGCGATGTGGCGGACATGGAATTCAATGTCGAATTCGGGGTCTTCGATCCAGTAGGGATGATCGAGATCGAACGGCACCCGCACCAGCCGCTGGCGGAAACTGCGCGCCCCGCCCAAGCGCGACTGGATGAAATTCAAAATGTCCTTGAACCGAACGAATCCTCCCGGCGCGGTCGACGGATCATAAATGCCAACCGAGCCGATATGCATCGGCGTGTGCGGCGTTTCCAGATAGACGAACGATGCGTCCTGACCGGATAGTTGCAGCATAGATGTTTCCTCTCCCCGCCCTTTCCCTTCAAGGGAAATAGGCCAACAATGTCACTTCCCGAAGCCGAACACGTCCTGATGGAAGCGGCCTTCCTCGATCATCTTCTCCAGCCAGTCGGACCCGCTTTCATGGTCGCCGCCCGATTGCTGCGCAGCAATCCGTATCAACGTATCACGAACTGCTGGCGCCATAAACTTGCCGTCGCCACATACATAAATGTGCGCCCCAGCCTCAATTGTTGACCAGATGCGTTCCTGTTCATCCCACATGGCATTCTGGACAAAGCGCCACGGGTGATCGGGCACCGCCGAAAACGCGACAAAGGGATCGATGACGCGCTTGTCTGCCCACGCTTCCATTTCGGCACGGCAATACCAGTCATGATCAGGATGGCGGCAGCCAAAGAACAACAGGCTGCGGGCAATGTCGGTACCCGACGCCTGCTGTGCCGCGCGTTCCGCGATAAAGCCGCGAAGCGGCGCGAACCCCGTTCCGGGTCCGATCAGGATCATCGGTGTCGCCGGGTCCTCGGGCGGTGCGAAGGGCGGATTGGGCCGCCGAACATAGCCAAAAACATGATCGCCCGGTCGCAGCATCTGCATATAGCTCGACGCAAATCCGCGATGCTGACCCAGCCCTGACCAGGCCGGGGCCTCCATGGTGCCGACAATCAGATCGGCGATGTGCGGATCGCCAAGCGGACTTGACGCGATTGAATAAAAGCGCGGGGCAATCGCAGCAGAAAGCTCGACCAGATGATCGAGTGAAAGTTCAGCGGCCGGGTGCAGATCAAGCAGATCAAGGATCGTCAGCCGCTTATCGGCAACGTCTTGCTGGAAGGTTGCTTCCAGCTTGGCCAGTGCCGTTTTGGTATTGGGGCAACGGGTCTGCGCCGCAATCACCGCCAGGGCCCGTCTGGGCAGCGTGTCGGACAATTCAACAAATTCGCTGAGCAACTGCCGGACTGTTACGGTCTGCCCGATCGGCAGGTGGCGGAAACGCCCGCCCTGCCCGTCGATCCGCAGCATCGCCGCGCCATCAAGACCCAGCCGAGTGATCGCGCGATCGACCAGATCGGGGCGGTTCTGGGCATAGATCGCGATGTGATCGCCGGTGTGATAACGCTGCCCCGCCGGAAGCGCGACGCGGACAAACCGCGTTGACGGGCGCGGCGGCTCGATGCTGAAATCCCATAACCCATCAGCGGGCAGGACCATTTCATCATTGGCAATGATGTCCAGCCGCTGGGCGTGTTCGGGAAGCACCTGCAGCCGCGCTTCCGCCGTGTCGACGGGTCGCAGCGACAGGGTCGATTTGGCCTCCGACGGCGCGACCTCGCTGCCCAGGGCTTTCCACAAGTCGCGCACAAAGCCAGCGACCGCGCCGTCGAAATCCCCTTGCCCATCGGCCTCGCCACGCGGAATCAGCCGCGTCGCCCCAAGCGCGGCGATCGTCTCATCAACGCGTTTCGGGAAATGCTGGTAATTCGGCCATTGGCTGTTGCCGATCCCCAGCACGGCATATTTGGCACCGCTCCAGTCGAGCATATCAGCCTGCCCTGAATCGATCAGCCGCTCGATCTCCACCGCGCTGTCGGGCGCGCGACCATTATACGTCGCGGTGACGATGACGATCACCTTGTCTTCGGGCAGATGCCCGGCGGTAAAGGCATCATCCATCGACCGAACGGCGGTTTCAAAGCCATCAACACTGGCGCGTTCGGCGATCTCCTCGGCGATATCGCGCGCGGTTCCCAGGCTGGTGCCGTACAGAACGGTAAAACGCTGGCCATTACCCGAAACACTGGCGGCGGGCGCCGCAGGGACCGGGGCCGGCACCATCGGTGCGACAACCATCCGCTCATGCGGCAAGCGCAGCCGGACGCGCATATAGAATTGATCAGGCTTGATCGACAGCGTTTCCTTGACCCGCAACTGGTACATATGCGGATCGCCGATCGCGAATTTCTGCAGGATCATTGCCAGCGCCAACTTGGCCTCGACCATTGCGAACTGGCGGCCAATGCAGGCGCGTTCGCCATTGCCGAACGGTTTATAGGCATGGCGGTGGTGCTGCGCTTCGTGTTCGGGCAGCCAGCGATCAATGTCGAATTCTTCCGGGTTGTCCCACGCCGACGGAAAGCGGTGGAGGCCGGGCGAGAAGACATTGACCGGGCGGTCTTTGCGCAAATGCCATTTGCCGCCGATCACCTCGTCTTCAAACGGGGCCAGCGTGAAAGCTGGCGCGGTCGGCCATAGCCGCAACGCTTCCTTCAAAATGCGTTCGATGACGATCAGCTGCGCATTTTGCGCATAATCGGGCCGGGTATCCCCGGGCAGTACGCGATCAACTTCGGCATAGGCCTGTGCCAGCACGTGTGGGTTGCGCAGCAAATGATAGAGCGCAAAGGTCAGCATCCCCGACGTCGTTTCGTGCCCCGCGATCAGAAAGGTCAGCACCTGGTAACGAATATTAATGTCATCCAGCCGCTCACCCGTTTCGGGATCCGTCGCGGTCAGCATCAGGTTGAGCAGATCCTTGCCGTCATTGGGATGCCGGCGACGATCTGCGATGATGCCGTCGACCAGCGTGTTCATCGCGTTGATGTCGGCGTCGAACTGGCGCTCGGCCTTTTTGGCAAAGCGTTGCTGGAGCGGCATTCGGGTAATCATGTTGAGCGATTCGCCCAATGCACGACCAAGTGATTCGAGAAACGGATCAAGCTCTTCCATCTGGAAGCTGTTGAAACGATGGCCAAAGCCAGCCACTGCGATTGAGTCGAGCGTGAAGCGGGTCATGTCGTCGGCGACCAGAACGTCATTGCCGGACAGCGCCGACCATTTGCCGACAAGCTGGTCCGCCACTTCGACCATCATGTCGAAATAGCCCTTCATCGCACGCTGGCTGAACGCCGGCAGCAGGATGCGGTGCGCCTTGCCCCAGTTTTCTTCCTCGCTGAACGCGGTAAACAGCCCGTCTCCAGCGAATTTACGGACCACGCGCAGCCCCGGGCCGGGCATTTTGCGGAAGCGGGTTTCGTCACACAGTTCGGCAACCAGATCGGGATTGGTGACAAAAAACCCGACGCGGCTGCCGAATTTCAGCTTGAACAGGCCTTCGGGAAAATCGCGCGACACGTGCAGCAAATATCCGATCAACCCCTGGCGCGCGATGTACGGCAAGTGACCAACGATGGGCAGGGCGGGCGGTGACGGGATAGGTGCCTGCTGATCGGGAACCATCGCCATCCGTTCTCCTCTGTTATCACCGACGACCATAACGCACGGCGAGGCGCAATCAAGCGAGACGCGAACGCAGGGGCCCCTTTGGACTCCGACCCGATTTTTTGATGATCGGCATGGCCGCCATCGCCAGCACCGTCTGCGCTTCGACGAGATGCATCCGTTCGACCATCCGCCCGTCGACCTGGAGCACGCTCTTGTCGGCATTTTCAGGCAGGTCGAATGCGGCGACAATATTCTGGGCGTGCGCGACTTCATCGGGGATTGGCGAAAACGCCGCATTGCACGGATCAATCTGCGCGGGGTGGATCAGGGTCTTGCCATCAAAGCCAAGCGCCCTGCCCTGTTCGGCCTCGGCGCGAAAAAGGTCGAGATCGGTGAAATCGTTGCAGACACCATCGAGGATCGCCAGGCCCCGCGACCGCGCGGCAACCACCGCGAGGGCAAGATACGGGACCAGCCCCGCCCGGTCACGCCCCGGGCGCGCGCGCAACTCAAACGCCAGATCGTTGGTCCCCATGACGAGGCCGCGCAGTCGACCCCGCGCCGCACAATCGGCGATCGCCTGCAGATTACCGATCGCCAGGCACGTTTCGATCATCACCCACAGCCCCAGCCGGGCGGGCGCGGCGGCGAGTTCGGCGTCAAGCAGCCAGATATCGTCGGGTTTGGCGACTTTTGGCACCAGCACCGCATCAAGCGGCAGAGTCCGGGCCAACGCCAGGTCTTCTGCTCCCCAAGGCGTGTCGAGGCCGTTGACGCGCAGCATCGACAGGCGTCGGCCAAAGCTGGCGCTCTCCACGACCGCTTTCGCAGCCGCCTCGCGTGCCGTCTGCTTGATCGCCGGGGCGACCGCGTCCTCCAGGTCAAAAATGATCGCATCGGTGGCCAAGTTGGGCGCCTTCTCGATCGCCCGCGCATTGGCGGCGGGAACATAGAGCGCGCTGCGCATCGGGTGAAGGTCCGTCATCTCGTCATGTCCTCTTTTGCGCTGCGCGAAGGGCGGCTTGACGTTGGGCGGTCGGGACAAGACTGGCAATCTTTTCCTGCGCCACCCTTTTCCTGCTACACCACATCGGGACTGGACAAACCACTGCAAGCGGGAAAAAGCAGTCTCAGATTTCAGGAGCGCGTACGATGAGCACCATGGGCCGGTTCGACTGGGCAGATCCTTTCTTTCTCGACGATCAGTTGAGCGAGGATGAGCGGATGATCCGCGACACCGCGGCCGCCTATGCACAAGACAAGCTGGCGCCACGGATTATCGATGCGTTCCAGCACGAAACCACCGATCCTGCCATCTTTCGCGAAATGGGCGAGCTGGGCTTGCTGGGTCCGACGATCCCTGAAGAATATGGCGGGGTGGGCGCGTCCTATGTCAGCTACGGCCTGGTCGCGCGCGAAGTGGAACGCATCGATTCGGGCTATCGATCGATGATGTCGGTGCAATCCAGCCTGGTAATGTTCCCAATCTATGAATTTGGATCCGAAGAACAACGCCGCAAATATTTGCCCAAGCTGGCGACCGGCGAATGGATTGGCTGTTTTGGCCTGACCGAGCCCGATGCGGGTTCCGACCCTGGCGGCATGCTGACCAAGGCGACCAAGACAGCGAACGGCTATTCGCTGTCGGGCGCGAAGACGTGGATTTCCAATTCGCCCATCGCCGATATCTTTGTCGTCTGGGCGAAGTCAGACGCGCATGGCGGCGGCATTCGCGGCTTCATCCTTGAAAAGGGGATGAAAGGCCTCGTCACCCCAAAGATTGAAGGCAAGCTTTCGCTGCGCGCATCGATCACGGGCATGATTCAAATGGATGAGGTCGAGGTCGGCGAAGACGCCTTGCTTCCCAATGTGCAGGGGTTGAAGGGGCCGTTCGGCTGTCTCAATCGTGC
>JAIELC010000095.1 GCA_019753375.1 Sphingomonas sp. | reverse complement strand
GGTGCGCCCGGGCCGGAGGAGCGCCCCTTGTCGCCCGAGCCACCAACAATTGACCTGCGGTCGATGCCGATCCTTTCTGCGTCGCTCGCCAGCACAAGTGGTGCGACACCCGATCCCCGAGCGATCCGCGCGGCAAAAGCGGTGCTGCCGATTGCAAGCGACGCCGCCGCGGTCACGCTCGCCGCGACGCGGCTGCTCGATGCACACGGCACCGTGGTGCTTGGCCGTGCCGATGTGGGCCGGAATTACGCCACCAATGCAGAAGTTGCTCGTGCGCTGGCCGGTATGCCTTCGACGGTGCTGCGCGGACGCGGCAACGATGAGGTCAACCAGCTGCTGGCGGTAATCAGTCGAGCGTCTGCCGTGCGCGTGCACCATGCGCGTCCGGTCTATGAGGGCGGCCATATCATCGGGATCGTCATGCTGTCGCGCACCCCGCGTGGCCTGTTCGTCGGAATCTATCAGGACCGTGGCAAGATAGCATTGGGGATCGGGCTGATCCTGGTCGCTCTGGTTGTGCTGGTCGGCTTGCTGTCACGCGGCATTGCCCGACCTATTGACGCGCTGAGCAAAGCAAGCCGCAACGTTGCGATTGGGCCGGTTGCAATACCCGATCCGCCCGTCACGGCGGCCATCGAAATCCGCGAACTTTACCAGAATTTTGGCGTCATGGCGGCAAGGATTGAACGACGGTCCCGGTATCTGCGCGACTTTGCGGCCGCGCTTGCCCATGAATTCAAGACACCGCTTGCCGGCATTCGCGGCGCGCTGGAATTGCTGGGCGATCATGCCGCGACGATGAACGCCGACGAGCGCGATCGCTTTATCGGCAATATCGCCGCTAACGCCGATCGGCTGCAACGGTTGGTGCAGCGGCTGCTGGATCTGGCGCGCGCCGACATGATGACGATCGATCCTGACGCTCAAGTCGATATCAGCACAGTGGTGGCACGGGTCGTGGCAAGCGCTGTGCCGGAGATGGCAATCGAAAACCTGGTCGATCCCGACTTGCCAGCGGTCCGAATAACCGGCGATGTTCTGTATTCCATCCTGGCGACGCTGATTGAAAACAGCCGACAGGCCGGGGCTGATTGCGTTGTCGTGTCGACGATGCGCGAGGGCAAGGCGATTGCCATATCGGTATCCGACAATGGCGCCGGGGTGGCAGTCGCTGATCGCGACCGGATATTCGAGCCCTTTTTTACCGGCAGGCGCGATCAGGGCGGCACTGGTCTGGGGTTGGCGATTGTGCGATCGCTTCTGTCGGCAACGGGCGGGTCAATCAGGTGCGAGGAAACCGATATCGGTGCGCGATTTATCCTTTCGGTCCCGATTGCTGACCTGTCAGCGCGTTGACGAAAGCGCGGCAGAACCGGCATTTTCGGCGTCATCAACTGCGGATGGGCCAGGCCCGTGCGCCGATCATATTCAAGGTTTCGTTCTCGCGGGAGTTTTGGCTACAAGCGCGCTCGAAATCTAAACACCGATCTGGGCAAGGGTGGTTGTAACCTTTGTCCTGAAAGACCCGAATGGCTTTGACAGGATCACAGATACGAACAAGCGAGGCCGACCTTCGGCGTTTGATGGTCGCCGGCCTCGATGGCGATGGAGCCGCTCATGAGCGGCTGCTGACTTCGCTCGTTCCGATGCTGCGATCCTTTTTTGGCCGCCGCCTGCGTGGGGCCACCGACGATGTAGAGGATTTGGTGCAGGATACGTTGATCGCCATTCACACGCGGCGCGCGACTTACGACAGGGACAGGCCGTTTACGGCCTGGGCCTATGCGGTTGCGCGCTACAAGATGATCGATCATTTCCGCCGTAGCAGACAGAATGTGTCGATTGACGGCCTGGAAGATATCCTGATCACTGAAGGATTTGAGGACGTCATCGGCGCCCAACTCGATGTTGATCGGTTGCTGGGGGGCATTTCCCCCAAGCAGGCGCGTGCCATTCGTCAGACCAAGGTCGACGGCCTGAGTGTTGCCGAAGCTGCCGACAGCGCAGGCATCAGCGAGGCTGACGTCAAGGTCTCTGTGCATCGCGGGCTGAAAGCGCTCGCGGATCGGCTGAAGGGCAATTAATGCGTACCGAAGACCTCATCAAATCCCTTGCGCAAGATACCCGGGCGGTGTCGCGGCATTCGGTCGAACGGCGTATTGCCCTTGGTCTGATCGCCGGCGCGGGGGTCACCGCAGCGCTGATGGTTGGTGAAATGGGCTTGCGGGCCGATTTGCCGCAAGCGTTGGTCGGCTTTTCATTCTGGATGAAGTGGAGCTACACGGCGACGATCGCCGTGGTCGCAATCGCCGCCGTGGCGCACATCGCCCGGCCCGATGCAGACCGCGCACGCTGGCTGTGGTTGTTGGCCATTCCCCCCCTGATTATTGCGGCGATGGCCGTGATGGAATTGGCGTCGACGCCTGTGGATGGATGGATGCCACTGTGGCTCGGACATAGCTGGAAACAATGCTCGGCGTCGGTGCTTTCCCTGTCGTTGCCGATTTTTGCCGGCTTGCTATGGTCGTTCCGCAGACTTGCCCCGACCAACCTTGGTCGCGCCGGGGCAATCGCCGGGCTTGCGGCAGGGTCAACAGGAGCGGTGATTTACAGCTTGCATTGTCCCGAAGTGTCAGCGGCCTTTCTGATCACATGGTATTCGCTCGGCATAGCGGCAGCGTCTGGACTTGGTGCGCTGGTGGGTCCGCGGCTGATGCGGTGGTAGCGAACAAAAACCCGGGCGTGTAACCAGTCTACGCAAATGCCCGAATAAGGGGTATGAAGCAGCCGGAAAGCCGGGCTTCACCGATACTCTAGGAGCCTAAGCTATGACGCGCACGATCCTCGCCGCTTCGACGGCGCTATTCCTCGCCGGATGTTCCGGTGCCACCGCCACACCGGCGGCAAACAATCCCGGCAATGGCGGCGCGGCGCGGCAAGTGGCGTCGGGCGATCCGGCCCACCCCACGGTCATCGAACTTTACCAGAGCCAGGGATGTTCTTCCTGCCCGCCCGCCGACGCGGTGGTCAACAAAATCGCTGATCGCCCCGATGTGATCGCCCTGTCTTTCGCGGTCACCTATTGGGACGATCTGGGCTGGAAGGATATTTTCGGCAGCCCCGCCTTTACGGCGCGCCAGTGGGATTACGCTCATGCCGCCGGTCGCGGATCGGTGGCCACGCCACAGGTCATCGTCAATGGCCGCCAGCCTGTGCTGGGCAGCCGCGAAGGCGAATTGAATGATGCAATCGCCCGCAACGCGAACAAGAGCGGCCCGGAAATTGCCGCGAGCGGCAACCAGGTCACGGTTGGCGCGGGTAAGGGTGATGCCACCGTGTGGGTGGTCCGGTACGATCCGCGGACCATCAATGTCGCCATCCGCGCGGGCGAAAATGGCGGCCGTTCAATTCCGCACCGCAATATCGTGAAGCAGCTGGTCAGCGTTGGCCAGTGGCACGGATCATCCGCATCGTTCGCGCTACCCGCCAGCCAGGCCGGCCTGCAGACCGCCGTGCTGGTCCAGCAGGGCAAGGGCGGCCCGATTATCGCGGCCCGCAAGATCTGATCACGCCCCTTCCCTGCGTCCCCGCTCCCCCCTTTGCGGAAGGCGCAGGTCCCCGGACATAGCCGGGAATTGCCCGCTGCCCCCTCCCTTGGGGCAGCGGGTATTTTTTCGGGATTTTCCAGACAATTCAGCGGCGGCAATCGCCCGGTTGCAAACGTCTTTACATGGGCGACCGTTGCGCAGGCTATAAGATGTCGGCCGTTGCTCTCTCCGGTACGCAAACTCGCGCTCGGCCGAAGCTCAAATTAGCCGCGCAAGGCCATGGCTGCCATCGCGTCAGATCACTTCGTCAAAGCTGAACATGAAAGGCTTTCCAGGGACCGCGCGCCCCGATCCATATTGAAAGGGCTGGACGGTTTTGTCCTGCGGTCCGCCGGCATAAGGCCATTGTTCCTCCACCCACGGATCCAGTCTTCCCGGCTGATAGCGCGCTGGATAATTGTCGATGAACAGGCCGTAGACATGGACTGTCTTGCCCGAATAATCGAGGACAGTCATCGCCTGCGCGCTGAGAGCCCGGTCTTTGCCTGCCCCGCCAAACCCCGCCTGATTGCCGCCGATGGTCAGAAACACCGGATCTCTCAAGCGGGCATCCTTCAAGACGGCATAGCGATCACCCTTATAGCTGTAGACCCCGATTTCACGCGTTCCCCGGCTGACGATGTACAGGTCGTCGGTGCGCCCTGCGCCTGCAATCGGCGTCGTGATCTGCACCGGATTGCTGCCCACTTGCCATTCTCGTAGCGCATTATTGGGCAGCTGGGGACTTGCCACCGGATTGATCAGCGACACGACATCATATTGCCGCACCTTGCCGTCCATCGACGCAACTGTCAGCACCGTGGATAAATAATTCCAGCTCAAGCCGTCCCAGCCCGACAGCGTGTTCGTCCCACCACGGCGCTGACGGGCGTAAACAGCAGTAGGCTGATTGATGTTGAGCACGCCCACCACAACGGGTCTCTGCGCGGCCCGATAGGCAAAACCATAGGGCCATTTGTTATCGGCAGGCCCCTGATTATTGTTGGCCGTTTCATCCCATTTCGTCTTTGTCGTAAAATATTGGTCGCGATATGCGGTCAGCAACGGCCGCAGATCGACGATTGCGACTTTGTTCTCGGCGCGCGAGCCGACAACGGCGTATCCCGCGGTCGCGAGCAGCTTTTTCTCCTCCTCCTGCGGCAGATAGGCATCCCAAGGAAGATTGCTGCGCGCGAAATAGGCGTCGCGCACCGATTGCTGATCAAGCCCGACACCTCGCCAGGTATCAGTACCTCGCGGATTGCCAGTCCCAACCGACGTGGTGACTGAAAGCGTGTTGGGTGCCGCCATGGGCAGGTCGACAAATCCCAGCAGCTTGATGCCGTTGACCGTGGGCCAGCTTTGGTTGCCCCAGCCATATCGACCGGTATCTTCGATGCCGATATTGCCGTTTTCTCCCGAAATCGCGATGACACCCAGCTGCCCCTTGTGAGCGGCAACGTCCCAAACGGTTACAAACAGAAATTCGTTGTTCGCCGTAACCGCCAGCGCGGTGGGCACCTTTTGATCGGGCAATTTGAGGACGGGTACAACATTGTTGCTGATCCCAGTATACGCGTCGTTTCCGGTGCCGGCCGCCCCGATCACGCCATTCTGGAACGCCAGAAAGCCGGTGACCGATGTCTGGATTTCGCCCCGCGCGGTGGCGACCGCCGGAAACGGTAGATTAGGATAGCGCGCCTGGATTGCCGACACAGCCGGCGCCTCCGGCACTGAAATGCCATTGCGGTTCCACCAGTCGGGTGTCCAGGCAGCGTTCATTCGCATGCACAATGCCTGCGTTGATCCATCGCTCGCCCGGGCAGCTCCCGCACCATCAAAAGCCCGCATATTGGCGGTGCCCGCCTGCATGCCCTGCTGGGCTGCGGTGGCATCGGGCGCAAACAGCATCTGCCCGGACATAATCCAGCCACCGCCGCCGCCAAAGCCATTGCCATAGCCATCGGGCGAATCGCTTTGGATGAGCTTGTCCGAAGTCTGACAGAACTGGTCAGCGAGCGCCTTGTTCAGTCCGCCTTTCCACAGGCCGTTGGGGTCGGGCTGGTATACCGTGGGAAACTGGACCGCGCTGCTGGGGTTCAGATCAGCGTAACTCGGCCCCAACCTGTAGTTTAGGATCTCTTCCTTGTTATAATTATTGGCGACATATTCATATTCAGACCAGTTCATCGTCCCGTCGGCGTTGACGATCCGGTCTTGAAACAATGTCGCGCTGGTCTGACCAGAACCGGGCGTCGGGCTCGGCGTTGGGCTGGGGCTTGGGGTTGGTGTCACCCCGATCGCGCTTGTAATGGCCGAGATGATCGACTCGCCGGTGCTACTGCTCCCGCATCCCGGTAACATCGCCATCGACACCAGCGGGAGTAACAATTTTGCCTGACGATGGAATATGGATTTAGTCACGGGCGCCCCCTGTTATGGTTCGCCCAATAAACACCGACCGTGGTTAACTCGTTCCTCCTCTAACTACATTAATTTCCGCGGAATTGTGCCCTATTTTGCCGATCTGGTGCCCATTTGGATTGTACCAATATTGGTATAATCCGCGCCGTGGATAGGCGTCGCAATGGCGGCGCCTTAAGGCGCAGAAATGCGCACCCGAACGGCCGTCAGCAATAGCCAGATGGCCACCTGAAAACGACCATGCCGGAATTTACCCTATAGCCGCGATCACAACGACGGGCGCGTTCACCCTGCCCGCTTCAACTTAACCAGCGCGGCATCCAGCGCGGACAGGAAGCGCGAGCGATCGGTCTTTCCAAATGGCGCGGGGCCACCCACGATATCACCGCCGGCGCGCAGATCGGCCATGATCGCGCGGGTGGCGATAGCGCCGCCGATCGAAGACGCGGTGAAGGGTTTGCCGGTGGGCGCAATCACAGGCGCGCCGGCCTTGATGCACCTATCCGCCAGCAGGATATCGGCGGTGATCACGATCGTGGTGGCACCGGCGCGCTCGGCGATCCAATCATCGGCCGCGTCAAAGCCATCGCTGACCACCACGCGTTCGACCATTGGACCCACTGGTACCCGAAACGGGCTGTTGCTGACCACCGACACCGCCACCCCATGACGATCGGCAACACGGTAGATTTCGTCCTTTACCGGACACGCATCGGCATCGACCAGAATGCGGATCATGCCCGTGGCCTTCTATTTCGGCCGAAAACTTGGCTTTGGTCGGCCACCCGGTCCGCCGGGGCCGCGGGATCCGGTGCCATGTCCCGATGGCCGGCCACCGGCTGGTCGGCCGCCAGAGGGTCGCGCGCCGCGTGGTGCATTGTCCGAAGCCCCGCTGGCTGACGAAGCGCCCGATGGTCCATTTGATGGCCGTGCGCGCAGCGTAGGCTTTGCCTCATAGCGCTTGACCGGCGGACCACCGCGGCGATGCCCGCCAGGGCCTTGATTGCCGTCGGCATGCGGGCCGACTGCGGACGGCTCGATGGTTACTTCGCCGTCTTCGGCGCTGCTGGCAGTGCGTTTCAGTGATTCGGCAAATTTGCCCGACAAGGGGCGAGGAATCTGGAAAAAAGTTTCGTTCGCGCCAATGCGGATTGCGCCGATTTCGTTCTTCGTCACATGGCCGCGCCGGCAGATCAGCGGCAAGATCCATCGCGCATCAGCATTCTGGCGGCGGCCAATATCAACACGGAACCATACGGTATCTTCAAAACCCGCGCGGTGCCCCGCCACATCTTTTTGACCAGCGCTGCCCATGGGTTGTTTGGTGCGATCGATCAGTTCTTCGGGCGCGGGCATCTTGGCGCGGAAGGCGCGAACCAGCGCGGCGGCGATATCCTCTGGGCTGCGCTCGGCGATCAGCCTTTCGGCCAAGGCACGATCTTCCTCGTCATATTCCACCGGCTCAAGCAACTGCGCGATCAGTCGCTCGCGATCATTGCGGCGGATATCGTCGGTCGTCGGGGGATTGATCCAGTCGGCGTTGATCTTGGCACCGCGCAGCATCATCTCCACGCGCTTCTTGCGGGGATAGGGAACAATCAGGATCGCGGTGCCCTTTTTGCCCGCACGGCCAGTGCGGCCCGACCGGTGCTGGAGCCCCTCGGCATCGCGCGGCAGCTCGACATGGATCACCAGGCTCAACGTCGGCAGATCGATACCGCGCGCGGCAACATCGGTGGCGACGCAAACCCGGGCGCGTTTGTCGCGCAGGGCCTGGAGCGCCGCGTTGCGTTCGTTCTGGCTGTGCTCACCCGACAGCGCGACCGCATCAAAACCGCGCTCAATCAGGCTGGCGTGCAAGTGGCGGACGTTATCGCGGGTTGCGCAGAACAGCATCGCGGATTCGGCTTCGTGGAAGCGTAGCAGGTTGACGACGACGTTCTCGATATCGGCGGGCGCAACGGTCACTGCCTGATAGGTAATGTCGCCGTGCCCGCGATCTTCCCCCACGGTCGAAATGCGCAGGGCATCGCGCTGATACCGCTTGGCGAGCGCGACAATCGGCTTGGGCATGGTTGCCGAGAACAGCAAAGTGCGGCGTTCACCAGGCGTCGCGTCGAGGATCTGCTCCAGGTCCTCCCGAAAGCCCATGTCGAGCATTTCATCTGCCTCATCGAGCACCGCTACCTTCAGCGATTTCAGGTCGAGCGCCCCGCGTTCAAGATGATCACGCAAACGCCCCGGTGTGCCAACCACGATATGCGCGCCCTGGCTTAAGGCGCGGCGCTCCTTGGACGCATCCATGCCGCCCACACAGGTGGCGATGCGCGCGCCCGCCTTGCCGTAAAGCCAAATCAACTCGAGGCTGACCTGCAGCGCGAGTTCGCGCGTCGGCGCGATCACCAGCGCGAGCGGCTCGCGTGTAAAGGGCAGCTTGCCCTCCTCATCCAGGACCTGCTCCGCCATCGCGATACCAAAGGCGACGGTCTTGCCTGAGCCGGTCTGCGCGGAGACGATCAAGTCACGGCCAAGCGCTTCGGATTCGAGCACAGCTGCCTGCACCGGTGTAGGAGCAGCATAGCCACGGGCGGAGAGCGCTTCGGCAAGAAGCGAAGGTAGTTGAGTAAAAGGCATTGTCATCCAGACGGAATAGGCCGCAACGCAGCGTAGGGCGGCCTATTGCCCCTAACAGGGCGAACCGCGACGCGCGGCAATGGGCGCATTCACGTTCCGGGTCAAGGGCGCGCGATTAAACTTGCCCGAACAGCCCGACCAGATAGACGGCGCGCATACAGCGATCAACCGGCTGTCGTCCAAATTCGCGCGACACCAACAGCTGAACTGCCGGGCCTCTGCCCACACCCGCAATTCCCCTGTTATGGCGGCCGCTGTTATGGCGACATGCGGGACGGCGTCTCTGTAACCAACGGGAGAAAGCGATGACCAAGATTAGCGTATTGGGTCTGGGTGCGATGGGATCACGGATGGCGCTGCGCCTGATTGACGCCGGGCATGACGTGACGGTCTGGAATCGCAGTGCCGCGGCGGCCGATGCGTTCGCCGGCCGCGCCACGATTGCCGCCACGCCGCGCGCCGCTGCCGAAGGGGCAGAGATAGTTCTGTCGATGGTTCGCGATGATCCCGCCGCACGGGAAATATGGCTGGAGCCGGAGCACGGCGCGCTGGCTGGCATGGCGGCGGGTTCGGTTGCGATTGAATGTTCGACCGTCACCCCCGCCTGGGCCGCTGAATTCCACGCCGCCTGCGCAGCCCGTGGCGTTGCCGCGCTTGATGCACCGGTTGCAGGGACATTGCCGCAGGCAGCAGGTGGGACGCTGATCTTTCTGGTCGGCGGCGCCCCCGATACGCTCGCCAGCGTGGAGCCAATTCTTCGCGCGATGGGCAGCGCCGCGCATCTGATCGGGGCGGCCGGGGCGGGCGCAAAGATTAAGTTAGCGGTCAACGCTTTGCTGGCGATCCAGCTGGCGGCCGCGGCTGAACTGTTGGGCGCCCTCGACCTGGCGGGGCTGTCCGCAGCGCGAGCGGGCGAAATACTGGGATCGATGCCGGTCGCGAGCCCTGCCCTCAAAAACTACATGCCAGGGCTGGTCGGCGCGGATGTTCCCCGTTTTTTCCCGGTCGACATGATTGAAAAGGATCTGGGCTATGCGATTGCCATGGGGGGCGATGCCGCGCTGCCAATCGTCGATGCAACGCGCGCTGTCTTCAATCGCGCGATCAAGGCCGGGCTGGGCGATGAGAATGTGACGGCCATCGGCAAACTCTATCGCTAACCGATTGATGTAATCCCAAACCGCCCTAGGCTATTGAATCAATCAAGGGGACGACATGGCCGACGGCGAACGTCAATCAATCTGGGCACCACCATTGGCGGACGCCGCATTTCGGGACTTATGCACCGATTGCGGCCTTTCGCGCACGGCAGAGGCAAAAAGTTGCGGTCGCGCCTGCCAGTTCATCAAGCCCGACTATGCCGCCTTAGAAGCAAAGGTCCACGGCCGTGCGCGCGACCCCGATCAACCCGATGAGGTGTTCTTCGGGCCCTTCCGGCGCATGGTCCGCGCCGCCTTGAAGCGGCCGAGCGAAGGCGCGCAGTGGACCGGCATCACCACCCGGCTGGCGGAAAAACTGCTGGACGCCGATGCGGTCGACGCGGTGCTCGCCGTGGCGCCCGACCCAGCGGATAAGTGGCGCCCCGTGCCGGTCATCGTTACCCGCGCGGCGGGCGTGGCGCGACTGCGCGGCATGCGGATGGGTTATGCCCCGCTGCTCGCCCTTCTTGAGCCGGCGCGCGCGGCAGGACACAAGCGCATCGCGCTGATTGGCATACCGTGCCAGGTCCACGCCCTGCGCGCGATTGAAGCCGAGCTGGGGTTCGACAAGCTCTATGTGATCGGCACGCCTTGTTCGGACAACACCACGACCGAAAACTTCCACACATTCCTCGCGCTGCTGTCCGATCAGCCTGACACGATCACCTATCTGGAATTTCGCGCCGATTATCATGTCGAGCTGCGCTTCAGCGATGGCCGCAAAAAGGAAATTCCCTTTCTCCACCTGCCCATCTCGCAGTTGCCGAGCGATTTCTTCCCGATGACCTGCCGTACGTGCGTCGATTACACCAATGTGCTGGCCGACGTGACCATCGGCTATATGGCCGGCGAAGGTGAACAGTGGCTCATCATTCGCAATCAACGCGGCGAAGAGCTGGTGGCAATGCTGGGCGACGAACTCAAACAGTCGCCCGTTGGCACCCGTGGCAAGCGCGCCGGGCCGGTCAAAGGCTTCATGATCAATACCGAGCTGGCAGCGGGCGGATTGCCGCTGCGCCGCATGCCCCGTCCGATCCGGGCGATCATGGCAAAGCTGATGCCGCTTGTTGGCCCGCGCGGGTTGGAATTCGCGCGGGCGCGGCTGGAGATGAAAGCAATCGAGACGGTGCTGCATCTGCGCCGGGCCGAACCGCGTCGGATGAAATCGATGATCCCCGAACATGTCTGGCGACTGGTGGCGCCCTATGGCATCAGGCCTGGCCCGGATGAACGCCGCTGATACCGGCCAAAGGCGAGTCGACAAACACACCGTCGGAGCGCTAGTCGCCACCCTATCATCGGCATGGGACAGATCGATATGCGCACAGCCTTTATCACGGGCGGCACCGCCGGAATCGGCGAGGCATCGGTGCGCGCCTTTGTTGCGGCGGGCTGGCGGGTCATCACCACCGGGCGGCGTGCCGATCGGCTATTGGCGCTGGTCGATGCGCTGGGC
>JAIELC010000135.1 GCA_019753375.1 Sphingomonas sp. | reverse complement strand
TTGGACCATTGGCGACCGACGCCAAATTCGGGTCGGCCTTTGCCTTTTCGGCGCTGCCGGTGATCATCTTTTTCGCCAGTCTGGTCAGCGTCCTCTATTACCTTGGCATCATGCAGTTTGTGATCCGCTGGGTCGGCGGCGCGATCGAAAAGGTTGTCGGTGTCTCCAAGGTGGAGGCGCTGTGCGCGGCTGCAAATATTTTCGTCGGTCAGAGCGAGGCTCCCTTGGTCATCCGCCCCTATCTGGCCACGCTCGCACCGTCGCAGTTGTTTGCGGTGATGTCGGTCGGCATGGCGGGTGTCGCCGGGACAATTCTTGCAGCCTATGCAGCACTGCTCGGGCCGGGATCACTGCCCTATCTGCTGGCGGCGTCCTTCATGGCCGCTCCGGGCGGGCTGCTGATGGCCAAGATCATCATGCCCGATGATCCGGCGCTCGTCGCTGAAATCAGCAAGGGAGAAGCCGTGCGCGCGGTTGATCCGGCGGATGATGAGGAACGCCCGGCCAACATCATCATGGCCGCGGCCATGGGCGCGCAAACCGGCGTCCGCATCGCCGTTGCGGTCGGCGCCATGGTGCTCGCGTTCGTTGCCCTGGTTGCGCTTGCCAATGGATTGCTGGGCGAAGTCGGCAGCTGGTTCGGCCGGCCCGACCTGAGCTTCCAGCAGGTTCTGGGTGTCGTACTGTCACCGCTGATGCTGTTGCTCAATATTCCCGCCAGCGAAACGGCGGCGGCAGGCGGTTTGCTGGGCACCAAGGTCGTGCTCAACGAGTTCGTTGCCTTTATCGACCTTGGCACGATGAAAAACCTGTCTGCCCGAACCGTTGCCATTGTGACCTTTGCGCTGTGCGGCTTTGCCAATTTCTCGTCGATTGCGATCCAGATGGCATCGACCGGCAGCCTTGCCCCCAACCAGCGGCCGATGATCGCCAAACTGGGCATCCGCGCGCTGCTGGCTGGCAGTCTGGCCAATTTGATGAGCGCGGCATTGGCGGGGTTGCTGATCAGCTGACCAGAGCGTTTTCAAGTCAGGTGGAAACCCCTGACGACTCGGAAAACGCGGCAAACCAAAAGCCTGGAGCGCCGGTTTTGATTCGATCAAGACCGAACGCGCTCTGGGACCGGTACGATATACCAGCTTGATATCAGGAAATAGCTGAATCAACCCGCGATACTTACGGCGCAGGGATCCGGCCTGAGCACAGACTCTCGGACGGCCGATACCCTTATCGGGTCGGCACCGGATCGCCGGAGGAATAATCATAAAAGCCGCGCTTGACCTTGCGGCCATACCAGCCCGCCTCGACATATTTCACCAGCAAAGGGGCGGGCCGGAATTTGGGATCACCCGTGCCCTCGAACAGTACGCGGGTTATTTCAAGACAAGTGTCGAGCCCGATAAAGTCGGCGAGCGTGAGCGGCCCCATCGGGTGGTTCAGGCCCAGCATGCACGCGGTATCAATGTCCTGCATCGTCGCCACGCCTTCGCCAAGGGCAAAGCATGCTTCATTGATCATCGGCATCAGCACGCGGTTGACGATGAAGCCCGGGGCGTCATTGGCGTGAACGATTTTCTTGCCGAGCGATTGGCCGAACGCCTCGACCGTCGCGACCGTCGCATCGCTGGTCGCGAGCCCGCGGATCAGTTCAATCAGCCCCATGACCGGGACCGGGTTGAAGAAATGCACACCCATGAAGCGCGTCGGATCGGGTGCCGCCTGCGCCAGCCGCGTGATCGGAATGGACGAGGTGTTGCTGGCAAGAATTGCCGCTGGACCGAGCACGTTGCCGACATTGCCGAAGATCGCGCGTTTGATCTCCTCGCGCTCGGTCGCGGCTTCGATGACGAGCCCGCACGGGCCAAATGCTTCCACCCCCGCCACCGGCTCGATCCGCGCGAGCGCTGCGTCGCGCGCCTCGCTTGTTAATTTCTCCTTGGTGACGAGCCGATCGAGCGCCTTGGCAATGCCGGCCTTGCCAGCTTCGGCGCGCGGCAGATCGACGTCCGACAGGAGCACGTGATAGCCGGCCTGCGCCGACACCTGCGCAATCCCTGCCCCCATTTGCCCCGCGCCGATGACGCCGATCGATTGCATCGCCTTGTCTCCCCAAATATGTTCGCGCGACCTATCGAGCGACAGGCCGGCAAATTCAAGTGAAGCTTGGGACCCTCAGGGCGCGGTTCGCGGCGCTTGGGCTTCGGCCAGGATCAGGGCAAAATTGTCCTCTGGATCGGTCCATTCGACAAGCGGCGTCCAGCCGCCGGCTCGCAACAGAATCCGGGCGTCGCGATCCCCATATTTATGGCTGTTTTCGGTGTGGATCGTCTCGCCTGCCTGCATCGCGAACGGACGGCCTTCGATCGTGAAGGCCATATCCGTAACCGCCTCCAGATGCATTTCGATCCGCGCGCGCATGTCGTTCCAGATCGCCCGGTGACGAAAATGGTCGATCGGGATCGTGCCGTCCAATTCGCGGTTGATCCGTTCAAGCAGGTTAAGGTTGAAAGCCGCGGTCACGCCCTGCGCATCGTCATAGGCCGGCACGAGCACGTCAGGATCCTTCAGCCGATCCATCCCGATCAGCAGCATCGCGCCCGTCCCAAGCCACAACCGCATCGCGCGCAACAGATCAACCGCGGATGCCGGGATCATGTTGCCGATCGTCGAACCCGGAAAGAATCCCAGCTTTGGCAGCGTGGCCACGCTTGCCGGTAGCGCGATCGGATGCATGAAATCGGCCTCGATCGGGTGGACCTGCAAGCCCGGAAACTGGTCCGCAAGCACCGCCGATGATGCGCGCAGAAAGTCGCCCGAAATATCAATCGGTACATAAGCGGCCGGGCTAATGGCGTTGAGGAGGAGCGGTGTCTTTGCCGACGATCCCGACCCAAATTCAACCACGGCGCGGCCCGGCCCGACCGCCTCGGCAATCGCTGCACCCGCCTGGGTGAGGATCACGCGCTCGGTGCGGGTCGGATAATATTCGGGCAGGTCGGTGATGGCTTCGAACAGTTCCGATCCGCGGCGGTCATAAAACCACCGCGCCGGGATTGCCCGCGGCCGGGCGGCCAAGCCATTGAGCACATCGGCGCGAAAGGCGGGGTCCGCCAGGGTGACGTCGCCGTCTTCAATTTCACGCTTCAACACGTCAGATATCCTTGGCCAGACGCACGCCGGTGAATTGCCAGCGTTGATGGGGGTAAAAGAAGTTGCGATATGATGCGCGCACATGCCCGCGCGGCGTTGCGCAAGATCCGCCGCGCAGCACGCTCTGCCCGCTCATGAATTTACCATTATACTCCCCCACCGCGCCGGCTGCAGGGCTGAAGCCGGGATACGGGCGAAAGGCGCTGCCGGTCCATTCCCAGACATCGCCAAAAAAAGCCGGTCCCCCAGACGATGGTCGGGGCTCTACCGGCCCGGCGCGATCGAGCATGTTGCCGAGCATCGGATCGTGGGCGGACGCCGCGGATTCCCATTCTGCCTCGGTCGGCAGACGCGCGCCTGCCCAGCTGGCATAGGCATCGGCTTCATAAAAACTGATATGCGTTACGGGGGCGGCCGGATCGATCAGGCGGCGGCCATCGAGGCCAAAGCGCGTCCATTGCTCGTCCAGCTGGCGCCAGTAAAGCGGCGCCGCTATGCGCTCGGTTTGCACCCAGGCCCAACCGTCCGACAGCCAATGGCGCGAATCGCGATAGCCGCCATCGGCGATGAAGGCCTGCCATTCGCCATTGGTCACCGTCCGGTCCGCAAGCGCGTGCGGTGACAGCAACACCTGATGGCGTGGGGCTTCGCAATCAAAGGCGAAATCATCTGCGGCATGGCCGATCTCGGCAATGCGCGATTCGCCGACGATCCAGTTGATTGGTCCGGGCATTTCCACCGGCACCTTGCGCGGGGCAGGCCAGATCGCCGGCTCAAGCGGATTTTCGCTCATCAGGTGCAGGATATCGGTGACCAGCAATTCCTGATGCTGCTGTTCATGGTGGCAACCAAGCTCGACCAGCTTCAGGACATCGGGCGCCAACCCCGGCAGTGCCGCTGTCAACGCGGCATCCACCGCGGCACGATAATCGAGTATCTCGGCCAGGGAGGGCCGCGTCACCATCCCGCGACGGGTCCGCGCGTGGCGCGCTCCTTCAGCCTCATAATAGCTGTTGAACAGAAACGGGAATTGCGCGTCGAACAGCGCGTAGCCGGGGACATGATCGCGCAAGATAAAGGTTTCGAAGAACCAGCTGGTATGCGCCAGATGCCATTTGGCCGGCGACGCGTCGGGCATCGACTGCACCGTCGCATCCGCGTCGGACAACCGGGCGGCCAGCCCCACGGTCAGGGCGCGAATATCGCTGTAGCGGCGGGCAAACCCTTCAACATCCCGCGATAGGGCAGAATCGAGTGGCATCATCTGTCCCCTTTTTTCAGATTGGTCGCGCCGCGTCCTGCAAAGTCTTGCCATTGCCCGTGACGCCGTGGACGTTCGGCCAAAGTCTTAGCGAGACGCGCCCGGCACCCACAAAACGTCGTTCGCCCCGTTTCCGTTCACGCTTCGCGCGGAAACGAACAGAAAATCCGACAAGCGGTTGAGATAGGAAATGGCGATCGGGTTGAGCGACATCAAGTGCGACGCCGCCACCGCCGATCGCTCTGCCCGGCGAACGATTGCCCGGGCAAGGTGCAGCGATGCCGCGGCGGGTGAACCGCCCGGCAGGATGAAACTGGTCAGGGGAGCCAAGTCGGCATTGATCGCATCGATTTCCTGTTCCAGCCGCTCAACCTGCCGCGCCACCACACGCAGCGACATTGAGGACGGCGCAAAATCCTCGCCCGGGGTCGCAAGATCGGCACCAACGTCAAACAAATCATTCTGAATCCGGGTCAGCGCGTCGACAAGGGGTCCGTTGCCAATCGCGACAGCGGCCATGCCGATCGCGCTATTGGCTTCATCGACATCACCAATCGCGCATAGCCGTGCGTCGTCCTTGGGAACACGCGATCCATCGACGAGCCCCGACGTCCCGGTATCACCGGTTCGCGTGTAAATTCGATTGAGTTTGACCACATATCCTCCTGTCGCGCCGTGCGCGCGGTCAGGTACGGCCCGTCACGAACAAAATCGCCACAACGATCAGGATGGCCAACGCCTGAAAAAAGATGCGCAGCTGCATCGCCTTGTTCGATTTGACGGCCGAACTGCTCGGTCCCTCGCCTTTCAGGTCGGCTTCGGTCGTCTGCAGAAACACAACAATCCCGCGGACAAGGGCGGCAACGGTCGCGATCATCGCCGCGATCAGGAGAATGGCGAGAAAAATATACATGAGTCCCGCTTAAACGTTTTCGATCCGAAAGCCAATGGGGAGCGCCCCCGCCCTTAGCCGGCAGGCAAGTGCTGCGCCGTCCTCCGCCCCCTCACGAAGGGCGGCAAGCGTGGGTGCGTTCTGGCGTTTGGCCAGCCTTTGTCCGTCCATCCCGACGATCAAGCCATGATGGTGATAAAGCGGGGTCGGCAGTGCGAGCAGCGCCTGCAGCAACCGGTGGATGTCGGTTGCGCCGATCAGATCGCGGCCGCGCACCACATCGGTTACACCTTGTGCGGCATCATCGATCGTGACCGCCAGATGATAGCTGGCCGGTGCATCCTTGCGGGCAAGCACAACATCACCATGCGCCGCCGGGTTGGCGCAGATTTCCCCCAGATTGGCGTCAGTCCAGCGCAGCGATCCGGCGATATCAACCGCGCGCGCGATGTTGATCCGCCATGCATGCTGCTCAACCTCACGCCTGCGTTCGCGCTCGCCGTGCCCAAGCCTGCGGCATGTTCCCGGATACACCAGCCCGTTGGGCCCCGCGTGCGGCGCGGCCATGCTGGCGGCAATTTCGCGGGCAATATCGGCGCGCGTGCAAAAGCATGGATAAAGCACATCCAGCGCCCGCAACCGGTCAAGCGCCTCGGCATATAAAGGCAAACGCTGGGACTGATAGGTCACCGGGCCATCCCAGCGAAGGCCCAACCAGGTCAGATCATCGATCAGTCCCGCGACATGTTCGGGACGGCTGCGCACCCCATCGATGTCTTCGATCCGCAGCAGAAAGTGACCGTCGCTCGCTCGCGCCAGATCATGCGCGCGGATCGCCGACAGGGCGTGGCCCAGATGCAGCGCGCCCGTGGGGCTGGGGGCAAAGCGGGTGACCATCATCCTATCATTCTTCAAAACGGCCCTTGACCGTGAGTCGCGCGCTGTGCTGTCATCACAGCGTCAAACTTGTCGGCGAAAGGCGACGGGGAAGCGACAAGCTTTGGGCCAAGGGAGGGCAAATGTATCATCCCGATCTGATCCGGCATCCGGACATGGTGCGCCACCCCGATGGCTGCCCTGCGCTGGTCCTGAACGCGGATTATACCCCGTTGAGCTATTATCCGCTGAGCGTGTGGCCTTGGCAAACCGCGGTCAAGGCGGTGTTTCTCGACCGCGTCGATATCGTCGCCCATTATGAGCGAGAGGTGCGAAGTCCCAGCGCGAGGCTGAAGCTTCCTTCGGTCATCGCGCTCAAACAATTCGTCAAACCTTCCCAATTTCCTGCGTTCACCCGGTTCAATCTCTTCCTCCGCGACCGTTTTGAGTGCCAATATTGCAGCTCCGGACGCGACCTGACCTTTGATCATGTTATCCCCCGCGCGCAAAAAGGCCGCACGACTTGGGAAAATGTCGTGACCGCCTGTGCGCCGTGCAACCTGAAAAAGGGGGGGCGGACACCGAAGCAGGCCCATATGCCGCTCCATGTGGCGCCAATCCGCCCTACCAGCTGGCAGCTGCAGGAACATGGCCGGCGCTTCCCGCCCAATTACCTGCACGATACGTGGCGCGACTGGCTGTACTGGGACGTCGAACTCGAAGCGTAACCTGGTCTGCGGCCGACATGGATCAATTGGCTAAAATGGCAGTCTTAGCGTCAGCATGATCTGATTGTCCCCCAGGCGTCCAGCCTCCCCTTTGGCCGTCACTGATCCGCCCCCGGCCAATTTTATCCGGGCCATTCGATCAGCTGCATATTTTTCCGGCAGCGGGCGCAGTCGATAGGCCTCATTGCGTGCCTTGTCGGCACAGACGAGGATTTCACCCGCCGGGATGACGGGGCATTTGGCCTTGACCAAAAGGCTTGGGCCGGCGGCAGGGGTCATTGGCTCAGACGCTGCCGACGGCGGCGAAATCGTCGACTGGGCCAGCATCAGCAAATATGTCATCATCATCTCCGCCTCCACGCCCGATGCTGCTGCCAATCGATAAGATCCGTGTGTCCGACCGGAATATGGCAAGGCGATGGTCGTCACGCGTTGGCCGAACCAGCAGCATCAGGGGCGGGCTTGAGTCCGGCGCCGGCAGATCGGTCCGCCGATGCCGGTACGAAGAGCAATTGACCCGGCGACTGTTGCAGCGCAGCATGCATGGCTATGGCCAGCCTCCCCACCATCGCCAATAATCCCGACATTCGCTTCCTCGGCAAACTCCTGGGCGATGTGATCCGCGCCTATGGCGGGACAGCGCTGTTTGAGCGAACCGAAGCGATCCGATCCGCCTCGGTCGAGCGGCACCGGGGACTTGCCGCGCCGAGTGCCACCGATATGGCACTTGACCGGTTGACCCTCGACGAAACGCTCGATTTCACCCGCGGCTTCATGCTGTTTTCGATGCTCGCCAATCTTGCCGAGGATCGCCAGGGGGTTGCCGCCGAACCCGGTGCCGATGTCAGCCACGCGATCGCGGCGTTGCAGGCGGCCGGTGTTTCCAGCGATCGTATTGCCACCCTGCTCGACCAGGCTCTGATCGTGCCGGTTTTAACCGCGCACCCCACCGAAGTGCGCCGCAAGTCGATGATCGACCATCGCAACCGGATCGCCGAACTCATGAAACTGCGCGATGCCGGTGCCGACACGACGCCCGACGGCGACCGCGTGGACGAGGCGATTTTGCGACAAATTGCCCTGTTGTGGCAGACCCGCGTGCTGCGACGTGAACGGCTCTTCGTCGCCGATGAAGTGGAAACCGCGCTCAGCTATCTGCGCGATGTCTTTTTACCGGTCTTGCCCGCGCTGTACCAGCGCTGGGACCGCGCGCTCGGCACTCGGGTGCCCAGTTTTCTGCGGCCCGGCAGCTGGATCGGCGGCGACCGGGATGGAAATCCCTTTGTCGTGGCAGACTCGTTGAAGGGCGCGCTGGCGCGCGCCTGCGAGACGGTGCTGCAACATTATCTTGACGCCGTGCATCTATTGGGCGCCGAGCTGTCGATATCTTCCGAGCACGCAGCGATTGCCGATGATGTTCAGGCGCTGGCCGACAAAAGTGGCGATACTGCCGAAAGCCGGGCCGACGAACCCTATCGGCGTGCCTTGTCGGGACTCTATGCCCGGCTGGCGGCCACGCATCTGGCGCTGACCGGCAAAACGGCCCCTCGCGCACCGGCGCTTAGCGGCGACGCCTATGCGGATCCGTACGCCTTTCGTGCCGATCTGATTGCCGTTGCGCGCGGGCTGGCGGCCGATCATGGGGGACCGCTGGCGACCGGAGGCGCGCTTGGCCGTCTGATCCGTGCGGTCGAAACCTTTGGCTTCCATCTCGCCACGCTCGACATGCGCCAGAACAGTGCCGTTCATCAGCGCGTCGTTGCCGACCTGTTGAAAGGTGCCGGTGTCGAAGCCGACTATCTCGCCCTCGACGAAGTCGCCCGCGTCGACATCCTACGTCGCGAGCTGGCCAGCCCCCGGCCGCTGGTCAGTCCCTATGCCTGCTACACCGATGAAACCCGGGGCGAACTGGCAATCCTGCGCGCCGCCGCCGCGGCGCATGCCACTTACGGTCCCGGATGCATCACCAATTACGTCGTTTCAATGGCCCAGTCGGTGTCTGACTTGCTCGAAGTCAATCTGCTGCTGAAGGAAGTCGGGCTGTATCAGCCGGGCGATCCGCCGCAGGCGGCGATCATGGCCGTACCCTTGTTCGAAACAATTGGAGACCTGGAGGCGGCGCCCGCTGTGATGGCCGCCTGGTTTGCGCTGCCCGAAGTTGCCGCCATTTGCGCGGCGCGGGGGCATCAGGAAGTGATGATCGGATATTCCGATTCGAACAAGGATGGCGGCTATCTGACGTCAACCTGGGGGCTCAGTCGCGCTTCCACCGCGCTCGCCCCGGTATTTGCGGCGGCAGGCGTTGGCATGCAGCTCTTTCACGGCCGTGGCGGCGCCGTCGGGCGTGGTGGCGGATCGTCATTTGCGGCCATCCGCGCACAACCACCCGGCACCGTGCAGGGGCGCATCCGCATTACCGAACAGGGTGAGGTAATCGCCGGCAAATATGGCACGCGCGAAAGTGCGGCGACTAATTTGGAGGCAATGGCCTCGGCCACGCTGCTTGCCAGCCTTGAACCCGAGCGCTTGTCGCCGGCCGATTATGCCCGCTTCTCGGCGGCGATGGACACCTTGTCCGACACCGCGTTCCACGCCTATCGCGATCTTGTCTACGGCACAGACGGATTTCGCACCTTTTTCCGCGATATGACGCCGATCGCCGAAATCTCGGGCCTCAAGATCGGGTCACGCCCGGCCAGCCGAACCAAATCCGACGCGATCGAGGACCTGCGCGCCATTCCCTGGGTGTTCAGCTGGGCACAGGCGCGCGTCATGCTGCCCGGCTGGTACGGCGTCGGACATGCCATCGCCGCTTTCCCGGATCAGGGGCTGCTTGCCGAAATGGCCGAGGGCTGGCCGTTCCTTGCCTCAATGCTCGCCAATATGGAGCAGGTAATGGCCAAGTCCGACATGGGTATCGCCCAGCGTTATGCGGGGCTCGTTGAGGACCGAGGCTTGGCCGACGCCATTTTCCCCCGAATTCGCGGTGGCTGGCAGCAAAGCCATGATGGCTTGCTGGCCATCACCAGGCAATCGCGCCTGCTTGAGAAAAACCCGGCGCTTGACGCCTCTATTCGCCTGCGTCTCCCCTATATCGAGCCGCTCAACCTGCTGCAGATCGAACTGATCAAGCGCCGTCGGGCGGGGGAGGATGATCGGCGGATTGGTGAAGGTATCCTGTTGTCGATCAACGCGATTGCAACCGCGCTGCGCAATAGCGGCTGAGGCAGCGGGGGAGAATCGGGTTCTGGCGGGACACAGCCGCCGCCTGCCCGTAAATCTGAAGCGAAGCAAAGGACCCAAACCAAGGGGGCATGGGAACCCCGGGCCTGAGCAGCGCTGAACCCCAACGCCGGCATGGACGCGTTGAACGATGGTCAGTGCTGAGCGTTGCTGCAAGACAACACATAGGCGGGCGGCAAATTCGCCAGGACCCGCCTTGTCTTTATCCAAGCGAAGTGCCGCTCGATCATGACACGGCGATATCGGGAATATTGAAACAGCACGAAATGGCCGTGATGACCAAGCAACTGCGCGGTCGCAGCAACAATGGCGTCGCTGACCGGCGCCGGCAGGGACGACAATGGCAGGCCGGACATCACGCAATCGACCTGGTCAATCCCCAGCGCCTGAACGATCGCCGCGACATCGACAGCCGAGCCGGCGACCAGATCAACATCCGGCACGCCGGCAAAGCGCAACTGCAATTGCCGGAAAAAATCCGGATTCAGCTCGATCGCGATGATGCGCGTTCCGGGGCGGCGGCGCGCAACAAGTTCTTCGGTGAAGACGCCGGTACCGGGACCAAATTCAACAATCACCTGCGCTGCCGCCAAGTTTGCGGCGTCGACCATTGCCCGCGCCAGCGCAGGCGAGCTGGGGGCAATCGCCCCGATGCTGCGCGGATTGCGCAGATATTGCTTCAGAAAATTGACCGCCATTAATCGCGGTCCATGAACGGTGCTGCGGTTTCGGCCCTGACGCGCAACAAGCGACCCGACGCCCGGTCGAGGAGCGCCCAAGTCGTTATCGCTTCTACCTTCACCTTGCCGTCGGCACCGATGAAACGGACGCACCGGTCAAAACGGGCGCCCTTGGGTGGGTCGGGCACCCAGGTTTCCCCGGTAACGCTTTCGCCCCGCGCGACGTTGCCGCGATAATCGATTTCATGTCGGGTCACGACCCAGACATGCGCCGCCCGCTCGGCCTCGCTCGCCACCGACTCCCAATGCGCGACCGCGATATCCTGAATCCATTTCACCCAGACCGCGTTGTTGACATGACCCAGCTCATCAATGTCCTGTGCTGTCGCGGTCCGACAAAGCGTGAATCGGGCCATTTATCAGCTTGCCGCGTCGGTTACTGCACCAGCCGTAGCTGTGGTGGCGTCCCAAAT
>JAIELC010000136.1 GCA_019753375.1 Sphingomonas sp. | reverse complement strand
TTGCTGCAACCGGGGGCGTGTTGTCCAATGTCGCTGGCGGATTGGGCCGGCAGATGACGCCGGAGGAAATGAAGGCGATTGTCGACACGGCGCATGGTTTTGGCCGCAAGGTGGCGGCGCACAGCCATGCCGCGGCCGGGACCAAGGCCGCGCTGGAGGCGGGCGTCGATTCGATCGAACATGGCAGCTTCCTCGACGACGAAACGATCGCGCTGTTCAAGGCCAAAGGCGCGTATCTGGTGCCAACCATGCTGGCCCCGGTTGCCGCACTGGCGCAGGCACGCGGCGGCAAGCTGCCACCCGCGACCATCCCCAAGGCCGAAGCCGCTGCCGCGGCAATGCTGAACAGCCATAAAAAGGCGATTGCGGCGGGTGTGAAAATTGCCTTTGGCACCGACACCGCGGTGTCAAAGCATGGCGACAATGCCCAGGAATTCGCGTTGATGGTGCGTGCGGGGATGACACCGATGGCAACGATCAAGGCAGCGACCGTGGGCGCCGCCGACCTGCTGGGTCGTGGCGATCAGATCGGCACAATCGAACCCGGCAAGCTGGCCGACATCATTGCGGTTGGCGCGGACCCGGTCGCCAATGTCACCGTGCTGGAGCATGTTGACTTCGTGATGCGCCACGGCGTGACGTTGAAGGCGAACGGCCAGCGCCAGGCATTCCCACCGCAATGATTGCACAGCCCGGTTGAGCAGGCGCGCGCGATGCCCTAGACGCGCGCCTCATTCCCCGACTCCTGGAGTTTAAGTTCCCATGTCCGACGTGATTGCCGCCGACCAGCTTCGCCTCTTGATCGAGCGCATCGAACGGCTGGAGGAAGAAAAGACCGGCATCGCCGACGACATCAAGGACGTCTATGCAGAAGCCAAATCAACCGGGTTCGACGTCAAGACGATGCGCCAGATCGTCCGGTTGCGGAAAATGGAAAAGCATCACCGCGATGAAGCGGAAATGCTGCTCGACACCTACAAGGCGGCGCTGGGTCTGGCATAAGCCCCGGCACGCGACCAGAGGACACCCATGGCAGGTCATTCCAAATTCAAGAACATCATGCACCGCAAGGGCGCGCAGGACAAAAAGCGCTCGGGCATGTTTTCAAAACTCAGCCGCGAAATCACCGTCGCGGCCAAAATGGGGTTGCCCGATCCGGATATGAACCCGCGGCTGCGCGCAGCCGTGAATGCTGCCAAGGCACAGTCGATGCCAAAGGACAATATCCAGCGGTCAATCGACAAGGCGAGCCGGAACGATGCCGAGACCTATGAAGAAATCCGCTATGAAGGCTTTGGGCCGGGCGGCGTTTCGCTGATCATCGAAGCACTGACCGATAATCGCAACCGCACCGCCACCAATGTGCGCACGGCGGTCAGCAAGAATGGCGGCAATCTGGGCGCCAGTGGGTCGGTCAGCCATGCATTCGACCGGATGGGCCTGATCAACTATCCCGCGAGCGCCGGGAATGCCGATGCGGTGTTCGAAGCGGCTCTCAATGCGGGCGCCGAAGACGTCTCATCAACCGAAGACGGCCATGAAATCTGGACCGCGCAAGGCGATCTGCACGAAGTGGTGAAAGCACTGACGCCCGTGCTCGGCGAACCCGAAGGCGCCAAGCTTGCCTGGCGCCCGCAAACGATCGTCGAGGTCGGCGAAGAGGATGCGAGCCTGTTGTTCAAGCTGATCGACACGCTCGACGATGATGATGACGTCCAGACCGTCTGGGGCAATTACGAAGTCTCCGACGAGGTGATGGAGAAACTGGGCTGATCATTCTCGGCCTCGATCCCGGCCTTGGCACAACCGGTTGGGGTCTGATCCGGGCTGAGGGAAATCGGCTGTCGCACCTCGCCAATGGCCGGCTCAAGACCGATCGTGCGGCGCCGCTCGCGCGGCGGCTCGCGCATCTTGATTCGATGCTCGCCGCGTTGATTGCCGATCATGCGCCCGATGCCGCCGCGGTTGAAGAAGTGTTCGTCAACGCCAACCCGCAATCGACGCTGAAACTGGGCCAGGCGCGTGGGGTTGTCATTTGCGCCGTCGCCAAATCGGGTATCGAGGTTGGTGAATATGCCGCGCGACTGGTGAAAAAGGCCGTGGTCGGCACCGGCGCTGCCGAGAAAGCGCAGGTCCATGCAATGGTCGCCCGGCTTCTCCCGGGCGTGAAGATTGACGGGCCCGATGCAGCCGATGCGCTGGCGGTGGCGATTTGTCACGCGCACCATCTGGCCAGCGCCCGACGCTCTGCCTAATTTCGCTTTCCCATCCGGGCGCGTTCCGGTTATGTCCCGTGCCATGGCTGCCGATATTTTTTCATTCAACGCCCGGGATCGTCGGATTACCGCGCATTTTGGCGGCCTTCGGTTGACCAGCGGCAGCACGCTATCGTGATCGCGCACCTGAAAGGTCGGCTTGATGCCACCGGCATCGACCATGCGGTCGTGGATGTCGGCGGTGTAGGGTACCTGGTTGGCGCGTCGAGCCGGACGCTTGCGGGCATCGGTCCGGTTGGGGAAGCGGTGATGCTCCACACCGAAATGCTGGTGGGGGAGGATTTCATCCGTCTGGTCGGCTTTGCCACGGCCAGCGAACGTGACTGGTTCCGATTGCTCACCGGCGTGCAGGGCGTTGGTGCCCGCGTTGCCCTCGCCATTTTGTCGGCGCTCGAACCCGGGGATCTTGGGCGTGCGATAGCGGCCCAGGACAAGGCGATGGTGGCGCGCGCCAACGGCGTTGGTCCCAAGCTTGCCGAACGCATCGTGCGCGAATTGAAGGACAAGGTTGGCGGAATCACGCTGGGCGGGGCGGCAACCGTTACCAGCCCGATCGGGGCAGGAGCCGATGCCGTATCGGCGCTTGCCAATCTGGGTTTCAAGCCAGCTGAGGCCTATGCGGCAGTTTCGGCAGCCGAAGAAGACCTTGGCGCCGGCGCCGGGCTTGATGCGTTGGTCCGCCTTGCCCTGCGAAAGGCAGCAAAGTGACCGACGACGACCGACGCGCCCATCTCGCCAAGGTACCAGCGGTGACGCTGGGCTTTTGGATCATCAAAATTCTGGCGACCACCTTGGGGGAAACCGCCGGCGATACGCTGAGCATGACGTTTAACTGGGGGTATCTGGCCAGCACCGCGGTATTTGCGACCATGCTGATCCTGCTCGCGTGGCGGCAAATTGCGGCGCCGCGCTTCCACGCGTTTCTCTATTGGGCAACAATCATTGCTTCGACGACGGCAGGAACGACGCTGGCTGATTTCGCCACGCGGTCGCTTGGCATTGGCTATACCGGCGGGTCGGCGCTGCTGCTCTGCTGCGTGATGGCGTCGCTGGTGGCCTGGCGCCTGGCATTGGGATCGATTGCGGTGGAAACCGTGCATGAACCGCGCGCAGAGTTGTTCTACTGGATCACGATCACCTTTTCGCAGACATTGGGGACCGCGCTGGGTGACTGGACCGCAGATACCGGCGGTCTGGGCTATTCGGGTGCGGCACTTATCTTTGCGGCGATGCTCGGCGGGTTGCTGGCGCTTTATCTCGGCACGCGCGTCAGCCGGGTTGGCCTGTTTTGGGCCGCATTTATCCTGACACGGCCGCTCGGGGCCGCCGTCGGCGATTTTCTCGATAAGCCGATCGCCAAGGGCGGGCTCGATTTCAGTCGGCCATTGGCCTCTGCGGTGCTGGCGGCGGCGATTTTGCTCTGCATCTTGCTGTTTCCCCGCCGTGCCGCCCGCCATGGCGCAGCGGCATGATGCGCTGGGAACGGCATGGGAGTGGACAGAGATGACGCATCTTGCCGCTTGTCCGTGCGGTCAGCTGCAGCTTGCATGCCGGGGCGATCCCGTGCGGGTATCGGTATGTCACTGTCTTGATTGCCAGCGTCGCTCGGGCAGCGCCTTTGCGGTGCAGGCACGGTTTGCGCCGGAGATGGTAACGGTTTCAGGCGTCTGCCGGGAACGGACGCGCCTTTCCGATACCGGCAATGCGGCGGTGTTCCATTTCTGCCCCGATTGCGGAACAACCATCTGGTATCATGCGATGCCCGATCACACGTTGTTTGCAGTACCGGTCGGGCTGTTCGCTGATCCTGCTTTTCCGGGGCCTTCTTATTCCGTCTATGAAGATCGCAAGCATGGCTGGATCGAGATCGTCGGCGACTCAATCGAGCATTACGCATGACCGACGGCAACCGCCTGCTGACGCCCGACCGCAACCCTGACGATGTCGATGCGGCGCTGCGGCCAAAGTCCCTTGATGACTTTGTCGGGCAAAAGGCTGCGCGCGAAAATCTGCGGGTCTTTATCGACGCCGCAAAGGCGCGCGGCGATGCGCTTGACCATGTGCTGTTTTTCGGCCCGCCGGGATTGGGCAAGACCACGCTTGCACAGATCATCGCACGGGAACTGGGCGTGGGTTTTCGCGCAACATCGGGGCCGGTTATTGCCAAATCGGGCGATCTTGCGGCGCTGCTGACCAATTTGGAGGATGGCGACGTCCTGTTCATTGACGAAATTCATCGGCTGGCACCTGCCGTCGAAGAAATTCTGTATCCGGCAATGGAGGACCGGGCGCTCGACATCATGATCGGCGAAGGGCCATCGGCGCGCAGTGTCCGGATAGATCTGCCCAAATTCACGCTGGTCGGCGCGACGACGCGGCAAGGCTTGCTGACAACGCCGCTGCGCGACCGATTCGGCATCCCGGTGCGATTGAGCTTTTACACCGTGGATGAACTGGAAAAGGTGGTGAGTCGGGCGGCGCGGCTGCTTGATCTGGCGATGTCGACCGATGGCGCGGCAGAGGTCGCACGGCGATCACGGGGGACGCCGCGCATTGCCGGGCGTTTGTTGCGACGTGTCCGTGATTTTGCGCAGGCCGCAGGCCATGCAATCGTCGACGCGGCGGCGGCCGATAATGCGCTCAATCGGCTCGAGGTCGATATGATGGGGCTGGATGCGATGGATCGTCGTTATCTGACGATGATCGCCGACATCTATCGGGGCGGTCCGGTCGGGGTCGAAACGCTGGCGGCGGGCCTGTCCGAACCGCGCGACACGATCGAGGAAGTGATCGAGCCCTATCTGATTCAGCTCGGCCTCGTCGCGCGAACAGCGCGTGGCCGATGTCTCAACCCGCAGGGCTGGAAACATCTGGGGCTCAATCCGCCCGCCGGCAGTCAGGATGGCTTGTTTGACCAGCCGGCAAAATAGCCCGGCGCACCCATTTGATATCGGCCTGCCCCGAATCCGGGCCTGTTCAACCCTTTGGCGGGGTTCCTAAGCCGCGTTGCATTGATTAACAGCCAGCCATGGCCAGCCATGATCCCGATCAACCCGGCGAGGGTCGCTTTGTCGAGCGCGAACACCGGTTGCCGATCCGCGTCTATTTTGAAGACACCGACCTGTCGGGGGTTGTCTATCACGCCAATTATCTGCGCTACATGGAGCGCGGCCGATCAGACATGCTTCGGCTGGCCGGGATTGATCAGCGCGCCGCCCATGAGGCGGGGGAAGGTGCCTATGCCGTCACCGATCTCCAGATCGCCTATCGGGCCCCGGCCCGGCTTGATGATGCGTTGGTCGTGGCTAGCCGGCTGGTCGAATTGCGGCCCGCTTCGTGCCGCATTCATCAACGAGTCATGCGCGACGGGTTGATAGTGGCGGATGCCCGCGTGACGGTTGCTTTTGTGGCACCGTCGGGCCGGGCAAGGCGACAACCGGCGGCGTGGGTGACGGCATTTGGTTCATTATTATGGCTTGGGGATACGGAACTGAGATGAATTTTGCCTTGAATACCGATCCATCGACGCTGTCGCCGATTGCGCTGTTTCTGCAGGCCGATCTGGTCGTGAAGGTGGTGATGATCGGGCTGCTGCTGGCCAGCATCTGGACCTGGGGCATCATTTTCGGCTTTGCCGCCCGGATCAGCCGGATCCGGCGGGGTAGTACAAAATTTGAGCAGGGGTTCTGGGACGCGCCAGACATTGATGTGTTTTTCCGGAGCCAGGGCGATGCCGATCTGCCGATCGCGCGGGTATTTGCCGCGGGCGTTGCCGAATGGCGGCGATCGACCGCCAGCGGGACGGTTGACCGGGAAGGAACGCGCGAACGGCTGGCCACCGCCATGGGCTCTTCGGTTGCCAATGAAATCGATCAATTGTCCGATCGGTTGAATATCCTCGCCACGGTTGGCGCAGTGGCGCCGTTTGTCGGGCTTTTTGGCACGGTCTGGGGCATCATGCGCAGCTTTGCCGGTATTGCCGCGCAGCAGAGTACGTCGCTTGCCGTGGTGGCACCCGGCATTGCCGAAGCGCTGTTCGCGACCGCGATCGGTCTGTTTGCCGCCATCCCGGCGGTGATCGCGTACAACCGCTTCAGCCACGGGATCAACCGGGTCGAGGCGCGGCTCAATCGCTTTGCCGACGGATTCCACACCACGCTCAGCCGCCAGCTCGAGGCGCCGGCGCCAAGGGCACCGCGCTGATGGCGCTCATGCTGCCATCCAGCCGGTCGCGCGCGCGCCGTGCACCCATGGCCGAGATCAACGTTACGCCGATGGTTGATGTGATGTTGGTGCTCCTGATCATTTTCATGGTGACCGCGCCGCTGTTGACGGCGGGCGTCCCGGTCAATCTGCCCGACAGCCGTGCCAAGCCGCTCGATCAGGAACAAAAGCCGGTTCAGATCACCTTGGACGACCGTGGTCGCCTGTTCATCGACAGCGACGAGATTAGTGATGCGATCCTGCCCGATCTGCTGCAGCAAATCGCGCGCAGGACCACCGGCGATCAGCCGCCGCGGGTCTTCCTCCGGGCTGACCGGACGCTGGACTATGGTCGGGTGATGCGCGTGATGGGCGAACTCAATCGTGCCGGGCTCAACAAGGTGTCGCTCGTTACCCTGGATAAGGCTGGCCAGTGACCGCGATGACGGCCACGCGACCGTTTGAGGCACCGCGCTTTGCACCCGGCGATGCGGTGGCGGTTGCGGTTGCGCTGCTTGCCCATATCGCGGTGTTTGCGCTGTTGTCGGCAAGTTTCCTGACCAAGCCCGACATGATCAAGATTCAGGAACAGCCAATTGATGTAACGCTCAGCGATACGATCGGGCTCGTCGCAACCGCGCCGCAATCCACCGTTGCGCCGGCCCAATCGGTCGCGCCGGAAATCGGCAAGCCGGATGATGCGCCGCCGCCAGCCCCTGCGGCCCCATCGCAAACCGCCAATCGGCCGGCGGCCAAGCCAGCGCCCGATAAGCCACAAACACCCGGCAAAGCGATGGCGCGCAACGCATCGCTGCCGGATCCGTCGACGTTTCGCAAACCGTCAACAGGCAGCAATAGCGCATCGACCAGCACCCGGCCGCGCGGGGTGTCGCTCGGCGATGATTTCCTGAAGGGCCTCGACGACAAACCTTCCAAATCGAAATCTACGTCGCCGCGCGCCGCCGTCATCGATGCTCAGGCGCTGGCCAGCATCCAGGAAGCGATTAGTCGCCAGATCCAACCCTGTGCCGACCGACAAGTGAATCCGGGCCCCGGTGCCAACCGGATCGTCACGACGCTCAATCTGCGGCTTAATGCTGATGGATCGCTGAGTGCCACGCCAGCGGTCGTGCGCCAAGCCGGGTTGGATGGCGAAAATGACCGCTATGCCCGCCGAGTGATCGATCTGGGCGTTGCGGCGTTCAAGGGATGTTCACCGCTTCGGCTGCCGCCGGAATTTTATTCCACGCCCAGCGGGGGCTGGAACAATATCAATTACAACTGGCAATTGCGCTGAAGGATGACCGGGATGAAGGAACGCGCTCTATTCTGGCCCTGGCGGCTCGCGGTGGTGGCGGGGCTTGCGTTGACCGCATCGGCCGCCACCTTGGCCGCGACCCAGCCCCTGGCGACCGGCCAACAGTCATCGCCGCCGCCCGGTCCTGCTGCCGCGACCGGTCAGGCCGGGACGCCACCGCCGCTGGAAGTATCGGTAACCGGCGGCATTTCGGCCCCCTTGCCGATTGCCATCCCGGCGATGCCGACCGCACAGATTGTCGTCACGCCCGCCGGATCGACCGATGCGCTGGGCCGCCAGCTGGCCGACGTGATGACCGCCGATCTGCGGAATTCCGGGCTGTTCAGCCCGCTTGGGCCAGGCGCGTTGAAACCCATCGATTATCAGGACGTCACAGCGCCGCAGTTTGATTTCTGGGGCTCATCGGGCGCGCAGGCGCTGGTGCAAGGATATATCCGCGCCAATGGCGATGGGACGCTGACGGTCGGCTGCTACCTGTATGATGTGTTCGCGCGTACCGAGCTTAGCCGCCAGGGTTTCGTTGTGGCGCCCGGTGACTGGCGGCGCGCGGCACATAAGTGCGCGGATATGGTCTATGCACGGCTGACCGGCGAAGGCCCCTATTTCGATAGCCGGGTTGCGTATGTGTCGGAAACCGGACCCAAGGACCGCCGCATCAAGCGGCTGGCGATCATGGACCAGGACGGCGCCAATCACCGTTTTTTGACCAATGGCCAGTCGATCACGCTGACGCCGCGCTTCGCGCCCAATCAGCAATCAATCGTGTATATGAGCTACGTCAACGATCGGCCGACCATCTATGTCTACGACGTCGGATCGGGCCGCCAGCGCCGCGTGGTGACCAACGCCAACCTGACCTTTGCGCCACGCTTTTCGCCGGACGGGCGCTATATTGTCTTCACCATGTCCGAAGGCGGACGGTCGAATATTTACCGTGCCGCGATCAGTGGTGGCGCACCGCAACGGCTGACCAATTCGCCCGGCATCGACACCAGTGCGTCCTATTCGCCCGATGGCAAGCAGATCGTGTTTGAAAGTGATCGGTCCGGATCGCAGCAAATCTACGTCATGAATGCCGATGGATCGAACCAACACCGCATCAGTTTCGGGGCCGGGCGCTATGCAACACCGGTGTGGAGCCCGCGCGGCGATCTGATCGCGTTCACCAGGATTGCCGGGTCATTCCGAATCGGGACCATGTCGCCGTCGGGCGGCGGCGAAAAACTGCTGACCGATGATTGGCAGGATGAAGGCCCCAGCTGGTCGCCGAACGGCCGCGTCCTGATGTTCTTCCGGTCGGGCCGGGGACGGACCGGCACGGCCGATCTGTGGTCGGTCGACCTGACTGGTGTCAACGAACGCCGTCTGCCAACCCCGCTCGACGGATCAGATCCAGGTTGGGGGCCGTTACGACCATAGAATTGCAAAAAAACAATATCGAACAGGGAGTGTTGCTTACCGCCCGACCCGTTGGAACGGCATCTATCAAACCGAGCCCAGGAGAACTGACCATGGCCAGACTGACAACCAAGATCATCCTTCTTACCGCCCTTGCGGCCACTGCCGGTTGCGCGACCAAGCGCCAGCCATTGCCGCCGGCGCCATCCGAACAACCGGCAGTGCCGGCCGCGCAAGAACAGACACAGGGTGACGGGATCACCCCCGGCTCGCGCGCCGATTTTCAGCGGTCGGTGACGAGCGATACCGTGCACTTTGCCCTCGACCAGGATGATCTTGACGCCGAAGCGCGCGGGATTCTGGATAGCCAGATCGCGTGGCTGGGCAAGTTCCCTGGGGTTGGCATCACGATTGAAGGGCATTGTGATGAACGCGGTACCCGCGAATATAATTTGGCCTTGGGCGATCGACGCGCAAATGCTGCCAAAAATTATCTGGCGGCGCATGGCATTGCCGCAACCCGGATCACGACGATTAGCTATGGCAAGGAACGGCCCATCGCGCTGGGATCGGATGATGCCAGCTGGGCGCAGAATCGCCGCGCGGTGACGATCGTGCTGAACTGATTTCCGACGTCGAATGCGGAACGACAAAGGCGCCGTCGGGGTTTCCCGGCGGCGTTTTTGATTCCGCTTGCGGTATACCTCAAATAAATATAAAAATGATATCACCTTTAACGGGAGGTAAGAATGGTCGAGTCGATCAAGCCAGTCGGGGCGCTGAATCACAGCGAAGAAATCCCTGCACGGGCATCAAGCGGGTATCTGATGTTGCTGGTGCTGTTCGTTGCGGTTGCGGTGATGGCGTTGGGCATAGCCGCCGCAAAAAATACGGGCGGCGCGCCATGGCTGCTGATCGTCAGCGCGGCTGTCTTTGTGTTTTTGTTGCCGGGCTTTTACGTGCTGCAGCCCAATCAGGCCGCGGCCATTACATTGTTTGGCAGCTATAAGGGCACCGATCGTAATACCGGCCTGCGCTGGCTCTGGCCATGGATGGGCAAAAAGAAGGTTTCGCTGCGCGCGAACAACCTGATTTCCGAAAAGATCAAGGTCAACGATCTGCGCGGCAATCCGATCGAGATTGCCACACAGGTCGTCTGGCGCGTGACCGATACCGCGCAGGCGCTCTTCGACGTCGACGACTATAAGGCCTTTGTGATCGTCCAGATCGAGGCCGCGGTTCGGACGATTGGCTCACGCTATCCCTATGACGATTTCGAACATCAGGAAGTGACGCTGCGCGGCAACCACGACCAGATCGGGTCCGAACTCCGCGATGTCTTGATGGCCAGGTTGCGGGTTGCGGGTATCTCGGTTGATGAATGCGGCTTTACCCACCTCGCCTATGCGCAGGAAATCGCGGGAGCGATGCTGCGGCGCCAGCAGGCTGAAGCGGTGGTTGCCGCGCGCAAGACGCTGGTCGAAGGGGCCGTCGGGATGGTCGAAATGGCCCTGGACATGCTGTCGGCGAAGAATGTCGTGGAACTCGACGATGAGCGCCGCGCCGCGATGGTGTCCAACCTGATGGTGGTGCTGTGTGGCGAGCGCGATACCCAGCCAGTCGTCAATGCCGGTTCGCTTTACTGATCGGCCTGGGTTGTGACAGCTCCCGGCAAAAAGGCGTTCCCGCTGCGTCTCGATCCCGCCCTTTATGCGGCGATCGAGCGCAGCGCGGCAGCTGATTTGCGGAGCGTCAACGGGCAGGTGGAATATCTGCTGCGCGAAGCATTGGCACGGCGCGGTATTCGGCTTTCGGTACCCACGCCCGCAAAGCGGGGTCGGCCCGCGAAGAACACCGACGGCTAAGGTCGGTCACAGACAGGAATACTATCATGGCACGAATTCGCCCAGCAATTGGTAAGCAACCCAGGATCCGGGCCGGATATTGGTTTGCGGCCAAGCGCTACGGGATCGGCGCTACCCCGGTCACCTGGCCGGGTTGGGCGCTCTCGCTTGCCTTTGCAGCGGCGCTGATCATCGACGTTCGGACAGCAACGGGCGAGATCGCAAAAATGGTGGTCGGCGCCGTGTTGCTTTTCAGCTTTGCCTATGTTGCCTGGCTGAAGACCGACGGTGGCTGGCATTGGCATTGGGGCCCCGACGAATAGGGGCACTGACGGGAGATGGATTATGTCGATAACAATAGCGATCGCAGCGCTGTTGGGACCAATTGGCGCG
>JAIELC010000120.1 GCA_019753375.1 Sphingomonas sp. | reverse complement strand
ACAGGCCGCGGAAACAGCATTGCGACACGCCGAGGCGACCGCTCGGGATGCCGCAGAAGTGCTGAGCCATGCGCGTGAAGACCGGGCGGGTGCGGCCGCACGCGCGGAAAATCAGGATAGCCGCCGGATCGAACTGGGCCGCGTATCCGGCGAGCGATTTGAATGCCCCGCCCCGGTCCTGCCCGAAAAAATCGGGTTTTCGGTCGATGACATTCGTAGCCCGGCAGATGAATCTGCCCGCCATGAACGGCTTTCGCTGGACCGCGAGCGCATTGGTCCGGTCAATCTGGTCGCCGAAAATGAACTCAATGAGCTCGATGCGGCGCGCACCGCCAATGCCGCAGAGCGCGAGGAGCTGGGGCTTGCCGTCCACCGGCTGCGCGGGTCAATCGGCAACCTCAACCGCGAGGGTCGGCAACGGCTGCTGGCGGCGTTCGAGGCGGTCAATGGCCATTTCCAGCGATTGTTCACTACCTTGTTCAACGGCGGCCACGCGCATCTGGAACTGATCGATTCGGATGACCCGCTGGAAGCCGGGCTTGAGATCATGGCCCAGCCACCGGGTAAAAGACTGCAATCGCTGACCTTGCTGTCGGGCGGTGAGCAGGCGCTGACCGCGGTCGCGCTGATCTTTGGCCTGTTCCTCACCAATCCGGCGCCGATTTGCGTCCTCGATGAGGTCGACGCCCCGCTCGACGACGCCAATATCGAACGGTTCTGCGATCTGCTCGATGCGATGACGCGCGAAACCGCGACGCGCTATCTGATTGTGACGCACAATGCCGTGACGATGAGCCGGATGCACCGGCTGTTCGGCGTGACGATGGTCGAACAGGGGGTCAGCCGGCTGGTCTCGGTCGATCTGGGCGGTGCGGAACAGCTGCTCGCGGCCGAATAGGGCCCGATTTTCCGGCCTGTCCAACGCTGCGCCAGCCCGCTATCCCTACCACGCCGCGTGACTGGCGATTTGGGTGGAGCACCACCGGGACGCGCGGGGCATCGATGCCGCATCGCCTGGGCTCCCTCTTGCTGCCAAGGAGCATTGTATGACCCAACCAGCCGTCGATCCGATCCATATCGCTTTCCTGTTGTTCCCAAATGTTACCCAACTCGACCTGACCGGTCCGGCGCAGGTGCTGTCGCGCCTGGGCAACGCGACCATCGATCTTGTCGCGCAATCGCTCGACCCGGTGCCGACAGATGCGGGCTTTGCCCTGCTGCCGACCGCGACATTTGCAACCGCGCGCGCGCCCGATATTCTGTGTGTGCCGGGCGGCTTTGGGACGAGCGACGCGATCGAGCATGCCGCCACGCTGGCATGGGTAACCAAAGCGGCACAGCAGGCGCGCTGGGTGACGAGCGTGTGCACCGGATCCTTGATCCTAGGCGCGGCCGGTTTGTTAAGGGGGTACCGCGCCACCACCCACTGGGCGTCGCATCACTTGCTCGACCAATTTGGCGCCGTGCCGGTACGCGAACGGATCGTGTTCGATCGCAACCGCGTTACCGGTGGTGGCGTTACTGCCGGCATCGATTTTGCGCTGGCGCTGACCGCGGCGATCCGGGGCGATGACCATGCCCGGCTGGTCCAGTTGAGCCTGGAATATGATCCTGCGCCGCCGTTCGACGCCGGATCGCCCGGCCGCGCCGGCGACACGATTGTGGCGCGCTATCAGGCGCTGGCCGCGCGCAGTAGCACGGATCGTGAGGAGCGGATGGTCGCGGCCGCGGCGAGGCTCAGTGCTTTGCGCGCAGCCCTCTGATCTTCAGCCAGACAAAGGCGACAATCGCCAGCACGAGCAATATGCTGATCACCAGCTCGGCGGAATGAAAAGCGGCCTTCAACCGCGGGTCGCTGTCCCATTTGTCGCCCAGCGTCATCCCCAGCCACGCCAGCCCACCGCACCACACAACCGATCCGATCGATGTGTACAGATGAAAATGCGCGCGGTGCATGCGCCCCAGACCCGCGGGAATGGCAACAAAGGCACGCACGATCGGAAGCATACGACCAACCAGCGCGGCAACATTGCCCCAGCGATCGAAAAAACGCTCGGCAAGATCAAGATGATGACCGTCAATCAGGACATAACGGCCATAGCGTTCGATCAGCGGGCGCCCGCCGCGCTTGCCGATTTCATAGCCGATCGCCGCGCCGATATTTTCGCCGACGACCGCTGCAATCACCACCCCGGGCAGCGTGAAGGTGCCCAGTGAAACAAGGTAACCGGCAAACGGCATGACGATTTCCGAAGGGATCGGCACACCCGCGCTGACCATCGCCATCAACAGGGTGATGCCGGGATAGCCGACCGCCGTGATGATAGCGATGGCGAATCCGGCGATCAGGCTGAGAAGCTTTGCAATCATGGTGCGCGCGCTTGCGGGAAAATGCCGGCGTTGGGAAGTAGTTTTCGCCGCGCCGGTCAGTTTGACGGATGCGGCATGTGATCGATCCATTGCCGCAACATCGCCAGCCCCTCGCGGTGCGTGGTCGCCCTGCCCAGTTCGGGCATGGCAATGCCGGGCTCGGTGCTCGATAACCGGTAGATCAGGATCGAATTGTCCGGCTTGCCGGGATCGATCACCAGTCCCGCCGTGCCGCTGCCGCGTCCGGCGGCAACGGGATGTTTGCCAATGCCCCGGGCGACGCCGTCAGCGCGATCCCAGTCAAGGAACAGGCCCGAATTGCTCGCGGCGCCGGCGGGGTTGTGACAATGCGCGCAATTCACGTCCAGATAGGCGCGTGCACGATCATCAAGCGGCGCGGCCGGATCATCCCAGCGGGCAAGATGGGGTGCGCTGGCGGGCGCCTTGTCGAGCATGTCGGCGGCGACGAGCCCGGCGAGCTGATGACCGTCGTTCAGATTGCGGGCTTTTGGGCCGATCGGCGTCACGCGGCCGGCCAGCGCATGGCATTCCTTGCACTGATTCTGGTTGGGAATGGCATAGCTGATCGATCGCTGCGCGCCCGCCGCATCGGTGAACTGCACGGCGATACGCCCGCCGGCGCGTTTCAGATCAGCCTGACTGCCATCCTCATTCCAGGCATAAGAGACCGCTTCCCACCCCCGCGCCCGGTGGAGCAGAACGCGGGTTTCGATCTTGCGATAGGCACTGCCCTCGCGATAGCCAAAGGTCTTGATCAGCGCGCCGCCAACCGGGATGTCGATCAGCCCGCCGCCGCGATAGCCGGCGCGCATGCCCTTGGGCAGATAAAGAAATCGGTGCTTTTCGGCATAGTCCGAAAACAGCGGCGTGATCAGCGCATAGGGCATGACCCGGTCGGCAGGCCGTTCGCGTTTCAGATCCGCGAAAAAACCATAGTCCGACAGGTGCGGCGCAAAGCCGTCGCCAGCAACGACCGCATCATTCACGCTGGCGGCAGGCATCGCCGCCACGGCCATCACCGACGCCGCCCCGACGATCAGCAGCCGGGCCAGTCGATCGACAACGACCATCACCGCGCAGCGTCCTCCATCGCGCTGTGGAGCATAATAGCCGGCAATTCCCCCATGCGCTTGGCTTGTGGCAGGTCGATCGGCGCCGGGTGCGCGCTGGCAAGCGGCGCGCCCAAGGCAACGCCCAGGCTGATCACCGGCACTTTGTCCAGCACCGCCAGTTCGGTCGCATCACCAGCGCCGTCCCAGACAACCGGCGGCAACGATCCGCCCATGGCGGCGGCGATTTCCTTGCCGCCGGGAAAGCCGGGCGCAAAGCCGGCCTTGCCCTGGACATTGTTCCACAGCTTCACCGCGCGCGGCGACGGATCATAACGCTGATCCGTAAATGCCAGCCGGTATGACGTGATCATTACATTGGCGGTGCCGTTATTGCCGAGCACATTGTTGAACAGTTCGACCTGCCGATTGGCCATGACCAGAACACCGGTACCCGTCGGCACGCTTGCGACGATATTGGCTTTGGGCGCAAAATTGGGCGTGTCGTTATCGGTAACCATATTGGCAAACACCCGGACCTGTCCGCCGCCAATAATCGGCAGATTGGGCAGATCGAACACCAGAATGCCGCCGGCATTATGGCGTGCGGTGTTGCCGTAAACATCCGCGCGCCGGCTGTTTTCAATCTCAATCCCGGCGACATTATACTCCGCGACCGATCCCCGAACGATGATGTTCTCGGACTGGCCGACATAAATGCCCGCATCCGATGCGCCGCGCACCGTGACGCCATCGATCAGGACATCATGGCTTTCCACCGGATAGACGCCATAGGCACCGTTGGTTTCCTTTGCGCCACCGGTCCATTCGACCCGGATATTCTTGTAAACGATCCGATCGGCACCCTTGGATTTGATGCCATCGCCGCGGGTGTCCTCAACCGCGAAATCTCTGAGCACCACGTCATCAGACGTGACGAGCAACCCCTCCCCCGCCGCCATTTGCCCCTTGAAGGACAAAATTGTCTTATCGGCCCCCGCGCCACGAACCGTGACGTGCTCGATATCCAGCGACAATCCGTCGGTAAGATCAAACCGTCCCGCGCCAATCTGGACGATGTCGCCGGGCTGTGCCTCGATCAATGCCGTCTGCAGGCGTTCCTGCGCGTCCGCCCCCGGGGCTACGGCGATGGTCTTGGCCGCGGATGGCGATGCAATGATCAACCCTGCCGTCAATGCTATCCCCGCGCGCATCCTGCTTCTCCCCATGATCTTGCTGGCAGCCACCATGAACCGGTGTCGCGTACCGATCAACCGAACAGAAACTGGCCCAGCAACCGGTTGAACGGGAAGGTAAAGAAGCCGGCAATCAGCAGCGCGCCGGTTACCATGGCGCGGACCGATCGGCGGTGCCGCACGATGCGGTGGGTTTTTGCCGCCCACCACAGGATCGGAACCTGCACCAGTGTCCATGCCGACAGGATGTGGATGAAGCTGAAATGACCATGATTGGCATTGCGAACGGTGAACGAGATCAGCGCCGTGGCAATCATCGCCAGGACCCATATGGTCCCCAGGCGCCGGTGCGGCCGATCCCCGCGGCGCCGCAGCAGCATCACCGGGGTAAGCGCCACCGCGATCATGATTGTCGCCAGATGCACCCATATTGCCGACGGGATTTTTGCCCAATAGGGATAACCCCGTGCCAGCGCCGCGATCACAACGCAGAACAGGATGATCGCGGCGACGGATAGCACGCGTTCATAGCCGTCGGCGTCAAGCGGGTTGGACCGTCGCGGTAAAGGATCGGCGATCGTCGCCATTGGTCGCCGTCCCCCCAAACCCGTCAAAATATCGTTCGTCAGTTGGGCTCTTCGGCGGCCCGGTCGGCCTTGCGCGCCCGCTTTTCGGCGGCGGCCTCTGCAAATGCCTTGGCGGCACAGCCCGATGCGCCGCCGACACCGGTCGACGAACATGACCCGTTATCGGCGCGACCAACGTCGATTGTGCCTTGCTGGCGTTCTGCCCAGGACTGGTATTGCGGCTTGATCGTCGACGGGCGCAGATCCTTGGGAAGCCGATAGCGTTCGGCGGCGCTGCGCCGCTCGCAAACGACAATCTCATTGCCATTCTTGTCGGTCGGGCAGCGTTCATTGCCATAAATATAGAGAATGCCGTTGACCGGCGCTTCCTGCGCCATTGCTGGCAAGCCGGCAGCGACCGGGCTGATCGCCACGCTGATGCCCGCTATAATCCGACCTACCGACTTAACCATCGCATCGTCTCCCGCGACGTCGCTTTCCGCCAGACGGCGGGGCGATCGCTTAAAATCTCATATTCGCTTCGCTGTGGCAATCGCCACGCGACACCCGAGGCGGATCAACCCACTCAACACCGGATAGCCCAGCGCATTTTCCGCACCGCTCGCCAACGCGGTTTCCTTGTGTTCCAGTTCGTCCGCTTGAAAATCGGCGATCGCGGCGGATAATTCCGGATCGTCGTTGCCCAGCGCGGCAAGCTGCTCCGCATAATGCTTGTCAATTTCGGTTTCGACCGCAGCGGTGCACGCCATCGCTGCTTCCGGTCCCATTGCCGCTGTCACAGCACCAAGGGCAAACCCCGCTACCTTCCAGACGGGTTGGAAAAGCGTGGGCCGCACGCCACGCCTGGCCACCATCGCGTCAAAGAATTTGCGGTGCCGCTCTTCCTGATCCGCCATGGCCGCAATTGCGCGGGCCGCCGGGCCGCGATCGCCCATCACGGCCAGCTGGCCTGCATAAATCCTGGTGGCGCCATATTCCCCGGCCTGATCGACGCGAATCATGGCATCGGTCCGTCGCCGCGGGTCGCCTGGTTTCCATCCACTCATCGAGCGTTCCTCCGGAGCAAGAGGGCAAAAATGCCCAGCGCGCCACTGATCGAAAAGATGGCGTTGAACCCCGCCAGCGAAATACCGGCCAAGGTCCATTGCGCCGCATCGCAGCGAATAATCGGTGCTTTCATGATCCGCGCCAACATGTCTTGGGCGGTTCCTCCGCCCCCGATGCTGGTCGAGCAGGGGGTGATGCCCTGCCACCAGTGATATTCCACGCCGGCGTGGAACACACCGATAGCGCCGCTGGTCAAAATGGCAAAGCCGGCAAGCGCGACCAGCATGCGACGCAGCCCGGCGCCGGGCAGGGCAAACGCCAGGATCGCCAGTCCGATCGCGGTGTAATGCGGCCAGCGCTGCCAATGGCACATTTCGCAGGGAATCAATCCCCCGAAGACCTGCGATCCCAGCGCGCCGGCCATCAGCAGCCCGGGAACGAGCAACGCCAGCAATCGCGCAAGGCGGAAAGTTGATTCAGGCATGGCGACGGATCGATCAGGGCTGCTTGGGCGGTGGCGCGTCAAGATCAGGCACGGCACTGCGCGTGCCGATCTTGGCGATCAACGCAACTTGTTGCGGGCCGCCCAGCCGGGCGATCGTCTGCAGCGCATAGTAAAGCTGATAGTCGTCGACGCCCCGTTTCTTGAGCTGTTCGGGCGTTTCCGACCGCCGCGTATCCGGGCGGGTATCTTCTTCCAGCACCGAATCGTCGACCTTGGCTTCGTTGATCAGATGGCGGCGGAGATCATCCTCACGAAATACCGGGCGGGTCTTATAGTCTGGATCGCTTAGCTGCGGCACTGCAAGGTCGGGATCGATACCACCTTCCTGCACCGACCGACCGGACGGCGTATAGTAGCGCGCGGTTGTCAGCCGGACTTCGCTGGTTGGGCCGAGGCGCAACAACGACTGGACCGACCCCTTGCCGAAGGTTTTGTCCCCGATAATCAGCGCCCGATGCTGATCCTGCAACGCACCCGCGACAATTTCTGATGCCGATGCGGTGCCAGCATTGGTCAGCACGACCACCGGCTTGCCGCCGGTCGCATCACCGGGCCGGGCAAAATAGCGCTGGATATCCGTCTTTTCCCGGCCGCGCTGCGAAACGATTTCGCCATGATCAAGGAACATGTCGGCCATCGACACCGCTTCGTTCAGCAGCCCACCGCCATTGTCGCGCAGATCGACAACATAGCCCAGCGGATCATGGCCCAGCTTCGCCTTGATGCCGGCAATGGCCTGGCGCACATATTCGCCCGTATTCTCTGAAAACGTGTTGACGTTGATAATCCCAACATCACCCTTCACGTCCCATTTGACCGGCTTTTGCACGATGACTTCGCGGGTCAGCGCCACTTCGATGGGCTTTTCGCGACCGCGGCGAACGATGGTGATGTCGATTTTGGTGCCGGGCTTGCCGCGCATCTGGCTGATCGCTTCATCGAGCGTCAGCCCGTACAACAGCTTGCCGTTGATGTGCGTGATATAATCACCAGACTTGATCCCAGCGCGCCATGCCGGCGTATCTTCCTGCGGCGCGATGACTTTAACCGCGCCGTCCTCCATCGACACCGACAAGCCAAGACCGCCGTAATTCCCCTCGGTCTGGATGCGCAGATTCTCGAAATCGACGCCGGTTTCATAGCTGCTATGCGGATCGAGCGCCGCAAGCATCCCATCGATCGCGCCCTTGACCAGTACCTTGTTGTCGACCTTGTCGACATAATTGGCCTTGATCAGATTGTAGACGTCCATGAACTGATCCAGGTCGCGGTAGCTGCTGGTATCAACCTGCGCCATCGCGCTGGTGGTCAGCGGCACGGCGGCCAGCGCGGCGGCAATCGCGGTAGCCTGAAGCAAGGCACGGGACATAAGGTCAGCAACTTCCCATCAACACTGGAACACTCAACTTTACGATAGCGGCAAATCGTGCGCGTTCAAAGCATCCTGACGATGAACGTCAGGTGGACAGATCAGCCGATTAATCGCGTCATGTCGATTGCGCGGTCGCGACGGCGCAATTCCACGGTGATCCGGGGGTGGTCACCGTCCGTCGCATGGCCGATCGGGCTGCCCTGCGCAACTTGATCGCCAACCTGGACGGCGACATCACCCAGATGCGCGATCAGCGAGGTCCATGCGCCACCGTGATCGATGATGACGACCAGCCCATAATCGCGAAAAATCCGCGCAAAGACGACGCGGCCTGCCGCCGGGGCAATCACCTGCGCGCCGCTGCTCGTTTCGATCGTCAGGCCGCGCGACCGCACACCGGCGTCCGACAATTCACCCAGGCCCGTCAGCAATTTGCCATCAACGGGCAGGCGGTAGGGCGGCGCTGCATGCGACCAGCTGATGCTGTCAACCGGGGACGCCACTTCTCCGGGACGTTGCGGGCGCGGCAGCGGGCCGGGCAGCGCGTCCAGATCGGCGCGGATCGCCGCCTGATCGCTGACCTGATCCATCAGATCGACAATGTCGCGCGCGCGCTCACCCAAGGCGATAGCCCGATCCGATTCAAACAGCGCATCACGACCAAGCGACCGCGACTTCAGTCGATGGGCAGCCTCGAGCCGCAGCAACGCCAGGCGTTCCGTCTCAAGCCGTGATCGGCTCTCGGTCAGGCTTTGTACGGCCAAGGCGGCATCGGCCTGCAATCGGCGTGACCGTTGCAACCCGGCCCGAACGTTGGCGGTTCGTGTCTGCACCACCGGCAGCACGGTCGCGAGAACCGCCCGGACATGGACCATATCGTTCACCGACCCGGGTTGGGCCACACTGAGGAGCACCGGGCGTCTTGCCAGTGCCTGCAACGCCGCCATTAGCCGCACAATCGGTCCTTGCTGGGTCGCCAAAGCGGCGTGTTGCTGACCCTGCAGGCGACGGATAATGGCGATTCGCGCCTGGGCGGCGGCGCTGTCCGCTTCCGCTTTCTGGATTCGTGCCGCCACCGCGGCTTCTTGCGCCCGCGCCTGACGCGCCTCATCGCGTTCGGCAGCGGCCTGCGCTTCGAGCATCGCCGATCGTCTGGCGGCCGCCGCCGATTGCTGGCGCGCCTCGATCAGGCGGCGCTGATCATCGGACAGCCGCGGAACCCGTGCTCCCCCAGTGGCTGACGACATGACCAGCATGGCAAGCAGGCCGGTCGCGCCGGCGAATATCCCAAGCTGCTTTTTCGATGCCATGACGTCACCCTTCGCGATGATAGGGGTGATTGGCAAGAATCGTGGAGGCCCGGTAAAGTTGCTCCGCGAGCATGGCGCGCGCCAGCAAATGCGGCCAGGTCGCGCGCCCGAACGAGAGCAACAGATCGGCAGCGGCGCGGTCCGCGTCATTGAAGCCATCCGCCGCTCCGATCATGAAGCGGGCCTCGCGCACACCATCATCGCGCCAGCGGCCGAGCTTTTCGGCCAGCGCCTTCGATGGCAGCACCTCCCCCGTTTCGTCCAGCATGATGAGGCGGGTATGCGGGTCCAGCGGCGGCGGCCGCCCGCCCGTATCGGGCAGTTCCGTAATCTTGCTGGGCCACGATAGCCGCTTCACATAACGATCGACGAGCTCGGCTTCAGGAGTTCGGCCGATCCGACCGCGCGCGACAATATGAAGCAACAAGACTGTGGATCAGGCCTGGGCGGGGTCAGGACCGGGATCGGGCACGGCCGTCGGCGCGTCACCAAAGGCCCACATCCGCTCAAGATTGTAAAAGCTGCGCACTTCGGGCCGGAACAGATGGACGATCACATCCCCGGCGTCGATCAATACCCAGTCGGCCGTCGGCAATCCTTCAATCCTTGGCGTTCGGCCAAGTTCGGACTTAATCTTTTCGCTCAGCTTTTGGGCCATCGAGGCGACCTGACGCGTCGATCGACCGCTCGCAATCACCATATGATCCGCAATCGAGCTCTTGCCCGCGAGCGGGATCGAGACGGTTTCCACCGCCTGATCATCGTCGAGCGACGCGAGCACGAGTTGATGCAGCGCCTCAACACCATCAGTGTCGGACGAGCGATAGACAGTAGGGGATGATGCCAAGGGAACTCCTAGGGTTCACGAGACACGGGAAGAGCCCGTGGCTTTTGATGGAGGTTGTATGAAGCGGCGATGCCACGCAGGGTCGGCCTTGCGCAGGCGGGTCGCCGAAGTCTGATCGGGGCGAAAGCGCAATAGCACGAGCGCCGGCAATCTCCACTCAGTCCAACTCTTTGCCTGGCGAGCGGGGTGGACGAAGCGCCGCAGCCAACCCATCGCGGGAGCCGCGTGGGCCCGACCATCATACCCCGGACGCGCGACGACCGCAATCGGAACCTCATGGGCAATCTTCCGCCAGCCGCGCCATTGGTGGAACTGGGCGAGATTATCGGCCCCCATCAGCCAAATGAACCGTTTTTTGGGGAAAAGCCGGACAATCGAATCGAGCGTGTCGACGGTGTATCGCGTCCCCAATTTCTGTTCGATCGCGGTCACGCGGATCGGCGCATGACGGGCCATCTTGACCGCAGACGCAAACCGGACCGCGAATGGCGCCATATCGCCCCGCCCTTCCTTCAGCGGGTTGCCGGGCGACACCAGCCACCACACCTCGTCCAGATCGAGCGCCCGGATCGCCGCAAGACTGATCGCCCGGTGGCCGCGATGCGCCGGATTGAACGACCCTCCCAGCACGCCGATCCGGGTCATTGGGTCAGGCTTTCAGCGGTGATGATCTTTCCACCGGCGCCCATCCGGCGCCAACGCGCTCCTGGTGCCGTCAAGGTCGAACCTGTCCCGTGCCGCGCCCCACCCATTTATAGGTTGTCAGCCCCTCCAGCGCGACCGGGCCACGCGCATGAAGCCGGCCCGTCGCGATGCCGATTTCGGCGCCAAGCCCAAATTCGCCGCCATCGGCAAATTGGGTCGAGGCATTCCAGAGCACGATGGCACTGTCGACGCCCGCCAAAAATCGCTCGGCGGCCGACGCATCTTCGGCAACGATGGCGTCGGTATGATGCGATCCGTGGCGGGCGATATGCGCCATCGCGCCGCTCACGCCGTCGACAATCGCGACCGACGCGATCGCGTCGAGATATTCGGTATCCCAATCCGCGTCACTGGCGGCTGTCAGCGCTGGATCGATCGCCCGCGCCTCGGCATCGCCGCGCACGTCGCAGCCCGCCGCACGCAGCGCGGCAAGCAGGGCCGCGGCATGACGATAGCGGCGGTCGATCAACAATGTCTCCATCGATCCGCAGACGCCCGTGCGGCGCAACTTCGCGTTGATGGCGATGGCCTCTGCCATCGCCGGATTGGCGCTGGCGTCGACATAGACGTGGTTG
>JAIELC010000109.1 GCA_019753375.1 Sphingomonas sp. | reverse complement strand
GGGAAGCTCCAATGATCGAAGCCGAAATGAGTCTTGGCGATGATTTGATGATGCGCGAGATCGGCAGGCTCCCGAATAACCGGGTGTTGATCAAGATAGCGCGGCGCCGCAGCAACGACCCTGCGAACTTCGCCGACCCGGGTCGCGATCAGCGTCGAATCGGCCAAATGGGCGAAACGAAAGGCAAGGTCGATGCCTTCATCGATGAGGTTTGCCGGGCGATCGAGGAACGTGAGCCGGATATTGACGGCCGGATAGGCGTCCAGAAACGCGTCGATGATCGGCCGCAATATTTCTTCACCCTCAGCGACCGGCGCCGTGATCGTCAAAAGCCCGCGCGGCGCGGATCGTTCGCCCGCGGCGATAATGTCCGCTTCTTCCAGATCGGTGAGCATGCGTCGACAAGCAACCAGATACCGCTCGCCTGCTTCGCTCAGCCGCAGCGACCGGGTGGTGCGATGGATGAGCTCAACGCCGACATGGTGTTCCAGAAAAACGATCGCTCGGCTAACTGCAGCTGGCGATTTGCCAAGCCGTCGGCCCGCGCCGGCCAAGCTCCCCTCATCGAGCGCGGCAACGAACACTTTCATGGCATCGATGCGGTCCATCAGCGTCCCCGTGAAGGAGCATAAGCCTGACAATTACTAGGGCACTGGCACTCGGTGCTCAACGCCCAATGCCGGTGATGCCCACCGTCAATCTTCGCGGGGGCAGCAGAGCATGATGCGTCGTGTTTTCTTATTGGAGAGAGGCGCGTATCTCAGCAACGACCTGGATAGGATCCTGGAGATGTGGATAGTGCCCAATCCCTGGAAGCACAGTGAATGAGGCCTTGGCTCTTTTGGCAAACTCCGCGCCCATGGCGCTGTTGATATAGACATCCTTCTCACCCCAAACGACCCGCACGGGCGTCTTCAGCCGGGCAAGATTTGCCTCGAACCAGACCTGGTCTGGCGTAAAATTCGAGTAATAGCGATAGAATGCATCGGCCGTTGTAATCTCGCCACGTGTCCAACCATCGGCCATGTCATTTTTGAGCTCAGGCGAAATCTCAAACTGGCGCTCGACCGGCAAGCCGCGCCGCATCGCATTGGCGAGAATTTCGTCGCGAGCGGCGTTGAACTGAATGCGTACCGCGTCCCCAGTGGCCGGTGTTTTCAACGCCTGCAACCTCGCCTGCATGAATTGAGGACGGTCGAATGGGGCGAAGTCGCCAACGATAATCGTCCTTGCGATGCGCGGATCGTTCAGCGCTGCCAGCATTGCCGGCAACCCACCGATGTCGGTCGCGTAAATCACGAGCCTTGATCGGTCGATCCGAGCTTTCTTGACATAGGCCCTAAGCACATTCGCATAGTCCTGAGGCGAAAAGGCAAACTTGCCGGCAGCGGGTCGCGAAGACTGGCCATAGCCGGGCCAGTCAAAGGCGTGGACTTCGTACTCGTCGGCAAGCGCCGTCGCCACCGCGCGCCAGGAATACAAAGTTTCGGGGAAGCCGTGGAGCAGCAGCACTGTCCCCTTGGGGTGCGCGCTGTGAACTACCATGCGGCGGACTGTGATGCTCGAATCAACCTCGAGGAAGCTGATCTCGGTATCCGCTTCTGCCGCCCTAGGGCTCTGCGCTGCGAGCGGCGAAGTGGCTGCAAAAACCGCCAGCACGGCATACAACAGCAACTTCAATACATGATTGTACATGTCGGCTTCCTTCCGGCCGGTTCCACAGCCTAATTGATCATCCGATCGACCTGCGCTTGTACGCGCGGCCCGATCAGAAGGATTGCTGGCACGACGATTAGGTAACCCATCCCCCAGGACCGCAGCCAGACCGGCACGAAACGCGCCGAAAAGCCAAGGTTGAGCGCAAGGATTGCGAACGAGATGATGCCGGTCGTAACGATGCCCATCGACAGGGCAAACGCGACCTTGCGTTTGAGTTGCGTGTTCACATTAGTCTCCGATATCCGCGCAATTAATGGCCCGAGTGGCCAGTAGGAGTGATGGGTGGCACGTCGAATTCGACGGTTTTGCCGGCAATGACGTGGTGATCGGGCGTGGCGATCTCGATCAGCACCTTGTGCCTTCCGGCGGGCAGCGCGGCGATAACGATTGCATCGGTATTGCCCGCATCGGCCAAGTGCCACGGCAAGTCATCAATGGTAACATGAAGATGCCCGGCCCGCGGCGAAACCGCTGTCGCAGCGGCACCGAATATTGGCAGGATCCGTAGATTTTCAGTCCGATAAGGAATGATCGCCGTGCCGCGCTGCGCCAATGGCTCTGCAAGCGGCTGATCGACGTACAGTTTGGGCTCTGGCTCGCTGGCAAGCGTCAGAAACTGACTGGCTTTTGGCGGTGGTTCATGGGCCAGGATTGGGGATGAACCCGTCATCAGACCCGCGACAATGTTGGCGCAAATAGCTATTTTCATGATGTAATTTCTTCTTTCTTTCCCACCGCGCCAGCCGAAGGCCTCGGCGCGGCGGGCCGTGAGATTGTCAGATCAGCTTGATGTCGACATCGATATTGCCGCGCGTTGCCTTGGAGTAAGGACAGATTTGATGCGCCTCGGCGATCAATGTCTCACCCAGCTCCCGCTCGATACCGGGCAAGCTGACGTTCAGGCGCGCGACGAGCGAAAAGCCGCTGTCATCCAGTGCCAGGTCGACTTCGGCATCAACCGCGCTGTCGGTGGGCAGGCGAAGCTTGCGGTCACCCGCAGCTTTGCCGATCGCACCGAGGAAACAGGCGGACCAGCCTGCGGCAAAGAGCTGCTCGGGATTGGTTCCCGGTAGCGAGGAGCCGGGCCTTGACATGATGACGTCGAGCTGGCCGTCGGAGCTGCGCGCAGCGCCTTCGCGGCCGCCAGTGGTGTGGGTGTTGGCGGTGTAGACGATCTTCTTGGACATGATCTTATTCCTTCAATTTCGGTGGTGGGTTAATTGGCCAGATATCTGGCCGCTGGCGTGTTGGCGGAAAGCTCTCCCGCCATGGCTTGCCGCGCCGTTTCGAACGCGTCCCAGCGGGTTTCGTTGTGAAGACCGGGGATAGTTGCGAATTCGTCGCGGGCGAGCCCGGCCAGCGCCGCATCGACCATCTCGTCGGCGCGCATCACGATCTCACCAGGCAAATGCTCAACCGGCGTACCGGCGACATCCCAGAAGCCTGTTGCGGTCGCGCCGGGGAGAACGACCTGAACATGTACGCCGGAACCGGCGAGTTCATGGCGAAGGTTCTGGCTGAAGGCGAGAACAAACGCCTTGGTTCCACCATAGACACCGTTCAGCACTTCCGGTGCGACGGCCACGATAGAGGCGATGTTTACGATGGTGCCGCTGCCGCGACCGGCAAATGCTGGCACGGCAGCATAGCTGAGCCGCATCAGGGCATTCACGTTGAGCGCGATCATCGCGCTCATGGTGTTCACATCGGCCTCGAGCGCTTGTGCGGTCGAGCCTATGCCGGCGTTGTTGACCAGCAGCGTGATCTGCCGATCGTTCTTGATCCGGTCCTCGACGACCGACAATTGGCTCGAAACCGCCAGATCGGCGACAATCGTATCGACTTCTCGACCAGACCGCGCCCGAATGTCGGCAGCGACGCGGTCCAGCGTAGCAGCGCTGCGCGCCACCAGGATCAGATTATAGCCCTGGCGTGCCAGTCGATCGGCATAGATAGCGCCGATACCACCCGACGCTCCTGTGATGAGGGCCGTGCCCTTTACGTTGCTCATGATGCTTCCTTTTTTCCAACAATGGATTGCCACCGGCGGGCCACCAAGGAGGCTCGTTCGGACGGAAGTCATCTAATTGGGCGTCGACGTTGCCAGTAGACGGGTATAGCGAGAGCGATCCTCTCACCCGCAGGCAGTTTTATTCACCGGGTAGAGAAACTGGTGCATGCGGTGCGCAGGCGGGGCGCGGCCCAGTCGATAAACGCCCGGACCTTCAATGGCAGCAGACCCTGACGCGGGTAAACGATGTGGACTGGTCGCGGGTCACCATTATAGCTGCCCAGGATCGGCACCAACGCCTCCGATCGCAATTCGTCCGCGAGCTGGTAATCGAACACCCGCGCGATGCCAGCGCCACTGACCGCTGCGGTGACATTACTCGCCGCGTTGTTGACGGTGACACGCGGACGTGGCGCGATCGCGACATCCTCCCCGTCGACGTGGAAGGTCCAGAACATCGGCTTGGGGCCAAAGGAAACACCATCGTGGCCGGGCAGTTCGCGCGGATGCTGCGGTATGCCGCGCCGTTCGAGATAGGCAGGGCTTGCGCAGGTGAGCAGGCGAAACTCGCCAGCCTTGACCGCGTACAAACCACTATCAGTCAATGCGCCGAGCCGGATGGCAACATCGATGCGATCCTCGACCATGTCGACCATTCGGTCGGACGTAACGATATTCAACGTAATCTCGGGATACGCTTCGATGAAGGCGACCGCGATCGGCATGACATGCCTTGCCCCGAATTCGACGGGCATCGTGATCGTCAGTTCGCCACGGGCAGTCAGATATTCACCCGACGCGCGGCGCTCCGCCTCATCAAGGTCGGCAATGATCCGCCTCGCTGCGTCCACATAGTCGCGACCGGCATCCGTAAGCTGGACCTTGCGGCTGGTGCGAACGAGGAGATTGGTCCCCAGATATCGTTCGAGATCAGCGACCTTGCGGCTCACGCTGGGAAGCGGTGCATTCAGCTTGCGGCTGCCCGCCGACAAACTTCCGGCATCAACAACAGCAAGAATGACACGCATGGCATCGAGACGGTCCATCAGTCAGGATCCATTAAACTGTCTATCCAACGAACACAGGTAATGAGACTGTAGCGGGTATGCCCGCAAGCACGATGGCTGTCCAAATGATATGCCTGCACCTTCCTCAATGGCGGCTTTGGCGGGTCTTCATGACAAGGGCAAGAATAGGCTTCTGGCCCAATCGACGCATATCTGAACGTGGCAGCACAGACGGTCAGCAATGCGCCTTATACATAGCCGTCGCCTATCCGTGGCCGTGCTCGCCGAAGAGTCCGGTCCATTCATATGAACGAGCGTCTGGTTTCAGGTAGCGGACCGATCGCTCCGACCGACCGATTATGGGTCTTCGAGCCAGCAACCTGCCTTTCGGCTACCGCCCCAAGAGAAGACATTGCCGTTCCCTATCGCTCGAGCTGTCAGCGGACGTCGGTAGGCACCCAGTCAACGGGCAGCTCGTGCCACGGCTGGTCTGTGAAGCGCGCTGCCATCTCCTCCCTGATCCGTCGTTCTCGCCAGATCGGGCCGCCGATATGCCATTTGGCTTCTTCCGCGCCGAAGTCAGCGGTCAACCTTGCTGGGATGTGTTCAGCTGCATCCCAAACCGCCATCAACTCCATGTCTTGGATCGACGGATCTTCGACACGGGAATCGTAGTTCGGTCCATCTCCGACCCAGACGGTCACCGTAAGGGAACCGATTGGCCAATGAACCGAGGGGCGCGGCGCCATCAGCTCCTCAACGACGGGAAACCGCCCCAACTTCTTCCATAGGCCGGTTCGCAGCGCCCGCGTGATCGACGGGCATCCTACGCTGATCACTGCCATGACCGGCGCGGCGAGCACGACATTGGCCCCAGAAGGTTGTCGATCGCGCCGACGAAAGAAACCGACGTTTTTCTCCGGGGTGACCTGGCCGTAGTAAACCCAAGCGGATTCCCCGGTTACAGCGTAAAGCGTTCCGGCGGCCAAATCAGCGCGAGCAGTGGGTTTGGCTTCGAACATTTTCGGATCGTGACGAGGCTACGCGGCTCGGTCAACTGCGGCTATTGCGTTGGCACGTTGCTAAAGCCGCCAGTCAGCTTCCCACCCAGATGATGCCGTTCACCTGCCAAGCCAGCCAGACAGAAGTCGGCCATTTGTTGAGATGGACGAATGGCGGAAGTCGGGATGCGCGAATAGCGGCTTGAACGACCGAGATTGGGTCGTTGTGTCTCCGACAACTTATTCGACGAATGTCCTCTTTTAGCAATATCCTGCCGCAAGGCGGACTGAAGGCCGCGGACCTATAGTCGGTCAGCCAAGCTTGACGGTTAGTCCAAGCATGCCCCAATTCGATGAAGGCCTATGGGCAAACGTTTAACGGCGGAGCTGACGATCGCGCGGCCCATTACCGCCATGGCCCAGAGTTGAGTGGTGCGACGACTTTTCGGCCCAGAGTTAAGTGGTGAACATTCTTGGCCCATGTTGGGGTAAAGACGGCTACACGAGACAACGAGTGGCCCAGACTTAAGTGGTCGTCACACCAGTTGTGACGTGTGACGCCCGCTTAAGTCTGGGCCAAGCGGGTGCCATCGGCATCGTCTTCCGCCATCTGGGTAAAGCCGACCATGCGTTCGCGCAAAAGGTGAATGAACCGCTTCGGGTCGCGCCCCTTGGTCAGATCGATTTGGTTTCGCCGCCATCAACGCGCAGTGCAGCGCCGGTCATCCAGCGCGTCTGCGGCGCGACGAGGAAGGCAATGGCATGGGCAATGTCCCCGGGCTCGCCATAGCGCGCGATGCCGCTGTCGGTGGCAAAGCGATCGATCGCTGCGTCGAGACTCAACCCTTTGGCATCCGCGAATTTTTGCAGCATCGCCCGGCGTCTGTCGGTCATTACCGGACCCGGCAGGATGGTGTTGACCTGCACGCCGTCGGTAAGACCGCGCTCGGCAAAGGCCTTGGCCATTGCCGATATCGCCGCGTTGATCGTGCCAACGGCGGCAAGTGAGGCCTTGGGGGTGATGGCTGAGGTGCCCGAGGTGATGACGACGGCGCCGCGCGAGGCCTTCAACGCTTCCCAGGCGGCAATCGTCAGCCGGCGCGCGGCGTGGAATTTCAGGCTCAGGCCATCGGCCCATTCGGCATCGGTCATCGTGAACAAATCGCCCTGCGGCACCGCGCCGGCGATGTTGACCAGCGCGTCGATCCGCCCGAAGCGGGCCAGCGTGGCGCTGACAAGCTGCTCGATCACCACAGGGTCACGCAAATCGCCTTCGAGCACGAGCGGCATGGCCCCCAGCTCGGCAATCGCCGCACCGGTCTGCGCCAGCGTGTCGGGGTCGCGCGCGACGATCGCCACGGCGGCAAAGTCCTGCGCCAGCCGGATCGCGGTCGCGCGACCGATCCCGCGACTTGCCCCGGTGACGATGGCGACGCGGGTCATGGCTGCATCGCCCGGGCGACCAGCAGCGTGTCGGCATACATGTCGAATCGCTGCAGCTTTCCGTCAGCAATGCGCCAGACATGGGCGAACGGCGCACGCATGGTCTTTCCGGTCGCCTTGCTGACGCCGCCATAGATGCCCAGGCTCACGACACGATCGCCGTCGGCGATGAAATCATGGGCGATAGCGGAAAAATCGTCCCAGTCGGCCATCAGCGGCACGATCAGCTTGTTGAGGACGTCCTCGGGCTGGCGCCAGGTACCACTATAATAAGGGAAACCTTCGGCTTCGGTCCATGCGAGTTCGGCGTGGAGCAGGTCGAGCAGGCCGGGCACATTGCCTTGGCCAAGGGCTGCGTAAAAGGAACGAACGAGATCAACGTTGGTGGTCATGGTACACACTCCGCAAAAGCGAGCGCCGGGAAGGGGCTGCCTTCCCGGCATCCTGGTTAGAGAGCGATCGTGGCGAGCGCGCCGAGGCCGAGTGCCTCGACCGCACCGTGCTGGACCGGGGCAATAGCATCATTGATCGCATCGGCACCGAACGACTGACCGACAACGACACGTGCCGGGCGGCTGCCCTTGGGGGTGTCGATCAGCGTGACGATAGCGGCGGCGACATCATGCGGGTTGGGCGCATTTTCGCCCTGGAACATGCCCATGAAGCTTTCGAACATCTTGCCCGGAAGCGCCCCGATTTCACCATAGGCTTCGGCGCGCGCCGTATCGGCAGGCTGCTGGATCGCTTCATACATGTTGGTCGGATAGGCACTTGGCTGGACAAGCGCGACATCGACGCCAAGCTGCGACAACTCATAGCGATAGCTATCGGTCAGCGCTTCGAGCGCGAACTTGGTGGCACCGTAGATGCCGAAGAACGGAAAGGTTACCCGCCCAAGGATCGAACCGATATTGATGATTAGCCCATCGCTCGCCGCTCGCATGGCGGGCAGCACCGCTTTGGTGGTGCGGATCACGCCAACAACGTTAGTGTTGAACAGGATTTTGGCTTGGTCAGCCGTGAACGCTTCCGAAACACCTGCCGAGGCAAGCCCCGCATTGTTGATCAGCACGTCGATACGGCCGGCCTGTGCAAGGACGGCGGCAACGCCGGCCGCCACCGACGCGTCATCGGCTACATCGAGCTCGATCACGGTGATGCCCTGCGCGGCCAGTTCGGCGGCCTTGGCCGCGTTACGGCCGCGCACGTCGCGCATCGACGCGAACACGCGGTGTCCGGCCGTGGCCAGTGTTTCGGCGGTATCACGGCCGAAACCGGTGGCGGCTCCGGTAATAAGAATGGTCTTTGACATGAATTTTCTCCGATACAGCCGCGGCGCAACGCCGGGCCGGGTTAATGATCAGGCAGCAGCGCGCTTGCCCTTGAACAACAAGGTCATGAAAGCGAGGTCGAAGCCGCGCGGCAGGATCGGCGCGGTCCCCATCACGATCCCCGCAACGGGGCCGATGATCACCGAACGGCGACGCCGCCGGACGGCGCTCATTACCGCACGCGCAACGGTTACCGGCCCAACGGTCGGGAACAGTTTGTGCACCAGCGTCGACTTTAGATCCGCCTTGCCCGCCGTGCCGAAGCTGGTGCGGACGGCAGGCGGATGGATCGCCGATACCGAGACGCCGTGCGCGCGCAACTCGCTGGACATCGCGATGCTGAGATTGGTGACAAACGCCTTCGACGCGGCATAGGCGGCGAAATAGGGCGTCGGGCGCGTGGCAACCGCGGCCGACAGGTTGACGATCGCGCCCGAGCGCCGTGCCTTCATGCCCTGCGCAGCCCAGTGGCTGAGCCGCGCAAGCGCATTGATGTTGAGCCGCAGCATCGCATCAATCTTTGCCCAATCAGCGTCGACAAATGCGCCGGACGCACCGTGCCCGGCATTGTTGACGAGGACGTCGGGGACATAGCCGCGACCATCGAGCGCCGCGATAAAGGCCTCGAGCGCGGCAGCGTCGGCCAGGTCGACAGCGGCAGTCTGGGGGCGGATCGCGCCGGACAGGCTGTTGGCGGCAACTTCCAGCTTGGCGGCGTCGCGGGCGACCATCAGGACGGCAGCACCCGACGCGGCGGCAAGGCGGGCGACTTCAAGGCCAATGCCTTCGCTCGCGCCCGTGATGAGATAGGTCTTGGACATTGGGGGTTCCTTGAAATTGGGGGGCTGGACCGGGCGACGCAGGGGGGGCGTCGCCCGGGTTCAGATCGGTTATGCGGCGAAAGTCGCCTTGATCTCGGCAGCGACGGTTGCGGCATTTTCGTCGAGGACAAAGTGACCGGCATCGAGCCAGACCAGTTTGGCCTGCGGCAGATCGGCAAGAAACGCCTCGGCGCCGGCGGGGATGAAGAACGGATCGTGCTTGCCCCAGGTGATCAGCGTCTTGGGCTGATGCTGGCGAAATGCTTCGTGCCAGCTGTCATAGGCCGCGACGTTGGTCTTGTAGTTTTCCAGCAGGTTCAGATGCGCAAGATCATGCCCGGGGCGGTCGAGCAGCGGCTGATCGACCATCCAATTATCCGGACTGATCGCAGCCGGGTTCCTGGCCCCAACCTGATATTGGAACTTGGTCGTCTCAGCGGCGAGGAATCCACGCGCGGCGGCTTCACTGGTCGCGTCCCGCTTTTCCCACAGCGGCAGGAAGATCGATGCGGGCATTTCGCCGACACCGGCCATATAGGCGTTGGTGTTCTGGATCACGAAGCCCTTCACGGCGCCGGGGTTCTGCGTGAACAGCCGGAAGCCGACCGGACCGCCGAAATCCTGCATGTACAGGATATACGACGTCAGACCGAGCTGTTCGATCAGCCCCGCAACATGCGCGGTCAGATTGTCGAAGCTATAGTCGAAATCTGCAACCGACGGCGCGTCCGACTGGCCGAACCCGATATAGTCGGGCGCGATCACGTGGAATTTGTCGGCCAGCAGCGGGATCAGATCGCGGAACATGTGGCTGCTGGTGGGGAAGCCGTGCAGCAACACAATGGTGGGCGCGGTCTTGTCGCCAGCTTCGCGGTAAAACAGCTGGCGGTCATTGACGGTGGCAAAATGATAGGTCGTGGTCATGGTGAAAACTCCTTTGGGGGTGGTTGCGAATGAAAACGGGTGACGGGCGCCGGAAATGAGGCCCGGCGCCCGCCGGGGATCGTCGATGCTGAAGGGGGCTCAGGCCGCCCGACGGACAGCTGTGCGGGCCTCGACGACCGGGAAGTCGATCTCGGTCTTGAACGCTTCGTTGACGTAATTGGTGAAGGTGTTGAGCGCGACGTGCGCGACGATTTCCAGGATCTGCGCGTCGCTGTATCCGGCGCGCGTCACTGCCGACACATCGCTCTGGCTGACATGGCCACGGTCGCGCACCAGCTTGACCGCAAAGCGAACCGCGGCATCGGCCGTGGGATCGTTCGACGCGCCGTTGCGGTTCGCCGTGATCTCGGCATCATCGAGCTTGGCGAGGTTGCGGCCCAGATAGGTGTGCGCCGACAAGCAATAGCTACAGCCATTGGCTTCGGCGACGGCCAGCGCGATGCGCTCCCGCGTGGCAGCAGGCAATGCGCCCTTGCCGAGGCCGCCCGACAGGCCGAGGAGACCCTCAAGCGTCGCCGGGCTGTTGGCGATCAGGCGAAACATGTTGGGGACGACGCCAAGCTGGGCGTTGACGGCGTTGAGCAGCGGCTGCGCCTTTTCCGGGGCGGCATCGACCGTGGCGGGGGTGGCAATGCGGGACATGGCAATTCCTTTCATCATCGGCCGGGGGTGGCCGTTGACGATGAAATAGATGCTTCCGTTTCGTGCCAGTATCCGCTAGTTTAACAACCCTTCCTTCCATAAAACGGAAAGCGTCAGATGGACCGGTTTGAGGCAATGCGCACCCTCGTTGCCGCCGTGGACGGCGGCAGCCTGTCGGCGGCGTCGCGTATGCTGGGCGTGCCGCTACCCACGGTCAGCCGCCGTGTGTCCGATCTGGAGGCCCATCTCGGCACACAATTGCTGATCCGCACCAGCCGCAAGCTGATCCTGACCGAAGCGGGCGCTGCCTATATCGCGTCCGTGCGGCGCGTATTGGACGAATTGGGGGAGGCTGAGCGCGCGGCCTCGGGCGAATATCGCGCGCCGCGCGGCGCGCTCCTCGTCACCGCGCCAATCATGTTCGGCAAGCTGCACATTGCGCCGATCGTGCATGATTTTCTTGCCGCTTATCCCGATGTCACCGTGCGCCTCGCGCTCGCCGATACGGTGGTCGACCTGATCGAAAACCATGTCGATGTCGCGCTCAGGATCGGGCAACTGCCCGACAGCAGCCTGATCGCACGGCGCGTCGGCCATGTGCGCTGGGTCGTCTGCGCAAGCCCGGATTATCTCGCGCGGCGCGGCATACCCCAGACGCCCGCGGCGCTGGCCGCGCATGACTGCATCGCTTTCGAAGGCTTGCAGACCTATCGC
>JAIELC010000134.1 GCA_019753375.1 Sphingomonas sp. | reverse complement strand
CACGCTGCCGCTGATTGCCGAGCCGGGGACCAAATGGAGTTATTCGATCGGCCTCGATGTGCTGGGCGCGGTCATCGAAAAGGCGAGCGGTATGCCCTTCGATGCCTATTTGCAGACGCATATTTTTGCGCCTCTGAAGATGACATCAACCTATTTCACCGTGCCGCAGGCCGATGCCAAACGGCTGGTTACCGGCTATTTCCTGTTCGGGGCCAATCCCGTGCCGGTCGATCCGGGCGCGACGTCGGTTTATCTGTCACCGCCCAGCTTTCCCTATGGCGGGGCCGGACTGGTGATGTCGGCCCGGGATTATGACCGGTTCCTGCACATGCTGCAGAATGGCGGCGAGCTGGACGGCGTGCGGATCATGAAGGCCAGGACGGTTGCGCTTGCCATGTCCAACCTGTTGCCCGCGGGCGTCGTCTATCCCGGCGCCGTTGCCAATACCGGCGGCGCCGCAGGCGCTGATCAGGGCTTTGGCGCGGGGGGTTCGGTTTATTTGGTCGATAAGCCCGGCGGGCCATCAAAGGGCACCTATGGATGGGGCGGCGCGGCGGGAACGATTGCGTGGGTTGACCCGGTAAAGAAGCTTCGCGTCAACGTCATGGTCAACTATCTGCCCGGCGATAAATGGCCGCTGCGCAAGGATTCGACCGCGACGATCTACGCCGATCTGGCCAACTGATCCGCTGATGATTGTTCCGGGCTTTACCGGTGGGACGCTCGATCGTGCCGATCACCTTCGGCACGATGCAGAGGCTCTGGCGGCCGCGATGGGCGACTGGCGCGCGCGCTTGTTGGCGCTCGACGGGTTTGATCCCGTGCTGGGGAACGACGGGCGCCTCGAATGGCGCACGCTTGCTGACGCGCCGGAAGAGGCCGAACTGGTGCTGCTCGGGCTGGATAATGGCCGCGCGCATTTCGTCGCCTTTGTCGCGGGGATGCGCGCACCGCCCGGCCGGGCGCTGCGACTGTTCGGCATGCTTGATCAGATGCAACCCGGTGAAGCGGCGACCTATGCCGCCGCCCGCAGCGTGCTCGACTGGCATTCGCGGCATCATTTCTGCGCCAATTGCGGGGCGAAGACGATGATGTTCCGTGCCGGGTGGGGGCGCAAATGCATCGATTGCAACACCGAACATTTCCCCCGCGTCGATCCGGTTGTGATCATGATTGCCGAACATGATGGCCGCGCGCTGCTGGGTCGTCAGCCAGCCTGGCCGGCGGGGCGCTATTCGGCCCTGGCCGGGTTTCTGGAGCCGGGTGAATCGATCGAAGAAGCCGTGGCGCGCGAGATATATGAGGAAGCCGGTGTCCGCGTAACGGACGTCCGATATGTTGCCAGTCAGCCCTGGCCGTTCCCGTCATCGTTGATGATCGCCTGTATCGGCATGGCGGATGACGACGCGATCACCCTCGACACCAATGAGCTGGAAGACGCCATCTGGGTTGACCGGGATATCGTGCGCGCGGTGCTGGCCGGGGCCGATGGGCCGTTTCTGCCACCGCCACCCTATGCAATCGCCCACACATTGCTGACTGCCTGGGCCGAAGGTTAGGCAGCCTGCTTCATTTCCTGCATTATCTGGGCAGTAATCGTCAGGCTGTGCTTGCGGGCCTGGTGGTCATAGACCGAACTGGCGATCATCAATTCATCCGCCTGGGTGCGTGCGACAAAGGCGGCAATGTCGCGGGCAACCTTGGCCGGGCCGCCCACGGCGGAACATTGCAGGACATGATCGAGGATTGCGCTGCCCTGGCTGCCCAGCCGGGAGCGATAGCCGGGCACCGGCGGGGGCAGCTGACGCGGTTGACCGGTCCGAAGCGCGACAAACGCCTGCGCTTGTGAACTGGCCAGCAACTCGGCCTGATCGTCGCTATCGGCGGCAATCACGTTGAAGCCAGCCATGACATGCGGCCGGGCAAGCTGGGCGGACGGTTTAAAGTCGCGCCGGTAGATTTGCAGCGCGGCGTCAAGGGCATCAGGCGCAAAATGCGACGCGAACGCATAGGGCAGGCCAAGCGCTGCCGCGAGTTGCGCGCCGAACAGGCTGGACCCTAAAATCCAGATCGGGACATGGGCACCGGCGCCGGGATTGGCGCGGATGCCGGTCTGCCCATCATCGGCAAAATAGCTTTGAAGCTCCATGACATCATGCGGAAAGCCGTTGGGATCGCTGTCCAATGTGCGCCGCAGTGCCTGCGCCACGCGCATGTCCGAACCGGGCGCCCGGCCCAGTCCCAGATCGATCCGGTCCGGGAACAGCGCCGCCAATGTGCCAAATTGTTCGGCGATCACCAGTGGCGCGTGGTTGGGCAGCATGATGCCGCCGGCGCCCACGCGGATATGGCGGGTTGCCGCGGCGACATGGCCAATCACCACCGCGGTCGCACCGCCGGCGACGCCGGGCATGCCGTGATGTTCGGCAATCCAGTAGCGCGTGAACCCCAGGCTTTCGGCATGCCGGGCCAGATCGGCGGTATTGGCCAGCGATTGCGCCACGCTTGCGCCTTCGGACACGGTCACCAGATCGAGCAGCGAATATTCTGTCATGCTGCCTTACATGACCATTGTCGGGGCCTGATACCAGTCCCGTTGCCGCATGCGCCTAAAAGCCAAATCCGTACCGCAGCGCCAGACCATAATCATCGGGCAGGGTCGCGAAATTGCCGGGCTGCCGCCGCCAGAACACATTGCTTTGCAAATCGCCGGGGCCGAAGCGCACGACATAGCTGAATTCCATGTCGATTTCGCGCCCGGTCGGCGCAAGGTTCAGCCGCTGGCTGGTAAAGGCATCGACGCTGGTCGACGCATAGTCATAATTGGTCGGCAGATTAAGGTCGATCCCGCCGCGGGCGACGCGGAGGGGTTGGGCAACCCTTAACCCGACGCGATCGCGGCTGCCAAAAAACCCCGTCTTGCCGATATCGGCGGCGAAGGCGTTGGTATGGATCAGTCCCGATCCGGTCAGTCCCGCCCGCACGTCCGCCAGCGTCCAGCCCTGACGGTAAGCGCCGCCGATGCTCCAGCCATGCCCGGCATCGATCCGCGCACCGGCATCAACAAACCAGCTTGTCGCCCGTGACCCGCCCAGTCCACCGCCAAAGCGCGCGCCCAGAACGGTATCGTTTTCGCGCAGATTGGTTGCGACCAGCGAGACCGCCAAGGGTCCAAGGCGTCGATCGGCACCCAGCGAGAACCGTCCATAGCCATAGCGGCGATAGGGGTCGCGGAGGGCGGCAAAGCTGTCGGCATCGGCAGCCAGAACCGCGCCAGCTTCGGCGGTGACGGTCAGTCCCAATTGGCCACGCTGATGCCGCAGGACGAAGGAACTGGCCGTTTCACTGGTAAATCCCTGTTCGCGGGTCGGATCGCGCGCAATCAGGAACGCCGGGTCGGACCGGCCTTCAAGTTGGGCGCTCAGCGTCGCCGCGCCTTGGGCAAAGCCGATCGCGAATTGTGATGACGCGCCAAGCCGGCTGGTGATGGATGCAGCGATTGTGCGTGACCGGGTGGCATCGCTGTCGGACAATTGCAGGCGTTCGATGCGCGTCTCGTCGCGGCCCGGCGCAATCGTCACCGCTACCGCCGTGCCACCGACACCCACCGCGTAGCTTCGCTGGGTTGATACCAGCGCACCGGTTAGCGGTTGCGATGCCGCTGCATGGCTGATGGTGCGCGACAGATCGATCGCAAAGGCGCGGCTGAAGCCGTCGAGGATGACGGCGCCAAGTTCGTGCTGTGCGGCATCGCCCATCGGCGCGGACAGCGTTGCGTTGCTGGTCAGCGATACGGACTGCCTGGTGCCGGCAAGCGATGTCGACCCCAATGGCTGAAAGGCGCGGGTAAGATCCAGAATGCCCCGGCCATAAACCGCATCAATGCCCGCGGCGCCGGCATCACGCGCGCTTTGGTACAGCACATCAACGATCTGCGCCCCGGTCAGCGTGGGGAAGGCCTGCGCCAGCAGCGCTACGGCGCCGGAAATCTGCGGTGCCGAAAACGACGTCCCGTCCCACAGGAAGGGGACGTTGTTATTGTCGGGCGCGCGCACGCGCTCGCCCACTGCCGACAGAAAATGATTCGCGCCCGAACCGGCCATGTCGCTGAAGCTGGAAAGCACGTCATTGGAACCAACCGAGCCGGCAATGATCACCAGATTGCGCGCGACCGGATCGTTTTCGGCGATCTGCGCGAAGGGATCGGGTTGTGCCGAGCCGTCATTGCCGGCGGAGATGACAATGATGATGCCCGCTGCCGTTGCGCGGTTGATCGCGCTGACCAATGTCGTCGATGGCGGCGATCCGCCCAGCGATATATTGACCACGCGCGCGCCATTGGTCCGGGCGACATCAAGCGCCGCGGCAATATTGCGGTCGTCATGCTGGCAGCCGCCATTGGTGCCGGTCGTCGTGCAACTGCCCGGATCATCGGTGCGCAGGATCAGCAAGGTCGCGTCGAAGGCGACGCCGTGGGTGCCGACATCATTGCGTCGCCCGCCCAGCGTGAACGCAACCGCCGTGCCGTGCCCGCCTTCATCATCGACGGTGCCGGTCCCGGCAAGATAGGTCGATGCAGGATCGATCCGGTTACCGAATTCCTGGCTCTGCAAATCGACACCGCTGTCGATGATGCCCACCTTGATGCCCAGCCCGGTTGCGCCGCGACTATAGGCCGCCAGCGCATTCAGCGACACCGCGCCCACCGTTGCCCGGTATTCGCTGGTGTCAAAGCTGGACGTCGGCGTTGGGGATGGGGTCGGCGTCGGGGTTGGCGTTGGCGTTGGGGTCGGAGTCGGAGTCGGGGTTGGGCTGGGGATAGGGGTGGGTGCCGGTGCGGATCCAACCGGCGGGGCGCCGGCGCCCGATCCCGAACTGCAGGCCGCCAGCGTCGCCAGGCTAGCAAGCGCGGCCGATTGCAGAAAATGACCGCGCCGAATTACCATCATATTGGCTGTCCCGTGACTCGATAAGCAATCTACCGCGTAGACGCGAACCGATTTACAAATGCTTGATGCCAGCACACGCACCTCGCCTTGCTCCCCGCGCGTCGTGCGCCTAGAGCGACGAGGGCATGCTCGCGCGTCTCGCCCATATCCGCAACTGGATTTTTGATCTCGACAATACGCTGTATCCGGCGAGCGCCGACCTGTTTTCGCAGATCGATTCCCGGATCACCGATTATGTCGCCAACCGGCTGGCGCTCGACCGGGTGAATGCGCGGCGGCTGCAAAAGGAGTATTTCCACACGCACGGCACGACCTTGTTCGGCATGATGGCCGATCACGGCGTCGATCCCCACGAATTTCTGGGGTTCGTTCATGACGTGGAAATGGACGTGCTGGATCACGACGCCCCGCTGGTTGCGGCGATCGCGCGCTTGCCGGGACGAAAGCTGGTCTTCACCAATGGTGATGCGCCCTATGCAATGAAGGTACTCGCGCGGCTGGGCCTCGCCGATGCGTTCGAGGCGATCCATGACATTCACGCAACGCGCTATGTCCCCAAGCCATCGATCGATGCCTATCACGGCCTGATCGCCACGCACGACCTGGACCCCAATGAGAGTCTGTTTGTCGAGGATATGGCGCGCAATCTGAAGCCGGCCAAGGACCTTGGCATGGCGACGGTGTGGGTCGATAATGGATCAGAACAAACGCCCGACGAAGATCGCAGCTTTATCGATTTCACGACGCGCGATATCGCCGCCTGGCTGCATGAGATGATGGAGAGCGCATGACGACCGACCTACAAGCCACGATCGATGCCGCATGGGAAAATCGCGACGCGGTCAATGGCGATACCCGTGGTGCGGTGCGTGATGCGGTGGTCGATTGCATCCGCATGCTCGATTCGGGCGCTGCACGGGTCGCCGAGCCCGATGGTGCTGGCGGCTGGCGCGTCAATCAATGGCTGAAAAAGGCGGTGTTGCTGTCCTTCCGGCTCAACGAGATGGTCGAGATTTCGGGTGGCCCCGGTGGCGCGCCCTGGTGGGACAAGGTGCCGTCCAAATTCCAGGACTGGGGCGCCAGCGAATTCCGGCAGGCGGGTTTCCGCGCGGTGCCGGGCGCCATCGTCCGGCGCGGCGCCTTTATCGGCAGAAACGCCGTGTTGATGCCCAGCTTTGTCAATATCGGGGCACATGTTGGTGAAGGATCGATGATCGACACCTGGGCAACGGTGGGCAGCTGTGCGCAGATCGGTGCCGGCGTCCATATTTCGGGCGGGGCCGGCATTGGCGGCGTGCTCGAACCGTTGCAGGCCGATCCCGTGATTATCGGCGACGGCGCGTTTATCGGTGCGCGCGCGGAAGTCGCCGAAGGGGTCCGCGTCGGTGATGGAGCGGTGCTGTCGATGGGGGTTTATCTTGGCGCCTCGACCAAGATCATCGAGCGCGCCACCGGCAAGGTCCATCGCGGCGTCGTTCCGCCCTATTCGGTGGTGGTCCCCGGCAGCATTGGCGGCGGCGACGGCAAGCCCGCGCTGTATTGCGCGGTGATCGTCAAACAGGTCGATGCACAAACCCGTTCCAAAACAAGCATCAACGAATTGCTACGGGACTAATCGCTATTAAAAGGCCGGGAGCCCGGCGACCGGTCCATGCCGACCCATCGTGACAGCATTCAGGAGAGAAAATGCCAAAAGCCAGCAAGGTCCTAGACCGCGTGCTCGTCCTAGAAATGGTCCGCGTCACCGAAGCGGCGGCGATTGCCGCCGCCAAATTGGTCGGGCGTGGTGACGAAAAGGCCGCCGACGCCGCGGCCGTAGAGGCGATGCGTGAGGCATTGAACGGTCTCTACATGGACGGCACCGTGGTGATCGGTGAAGGCGAACGCGATGAAGCCCCGATGCTGTTCATCGGCGAAAAGGTCGGTTCGGCAATCGGCAAGGGGCCGCAAATCGATATCGCGCTCGACCCGCTTGAGGGCACCACGATCACCGCCAAGGCCGGGCCAAACGCGCTGGCGGTTTTGGCAATTGCCGAAAAGGGATGCCTGCTGAACGCACCCGACGTTTATATGGACAAGATCGCGGTTGGCCCGGGCTATCCCAAAGACATTATCGACCTCGACAAATCGCCGACCGATAATGTGAAGGCAATCGCCAAGGCAAAGGGCGTCAAGCCCAGGGAGATCATCGCCTGCGTGCTCGATCGCCCGCGCCATGAAAAGCTGATTGCAGAATTGCGCAAACTCGGTTGCGGTATCATGCTGATCCCGGACGGCGACGTCGCCGGGGTGATCGCCACGACCGACCCGTCGACAACGATTGATATCTATATGGGCCAGGGCGGCGCCCCGGAAGGGGTGCTGGCGGCCGCGGCGCTGCGCTGTGTCGGCGGCCAGTTCAAGGGTCGACTGGTCTTCCGCAACGACGATGAACGCGCCCGGGCGGCCAAATGGGGCGTCACCGATCTGGACAAGCAATATGATCTGAAGGAACTCGCGCGCGGCGATTGCATCTTCGCAGCGACCGGCGTGACCGACGGATCCCTGCTGGGCGGGGTCAAGCAGGTCGGCGGCAAATTGATCACTGAAAGCGTGGTCATGCGGGCGAGCTCGGGTACGGTTCGCTGGGTAAGGGGTGAGCGCCGCCTCGATTGATCAAGGGCCGGGACGCAAACGGAATGTGATCGCGTCGCGGGGCGTTGGTGACAAGGCGTTAACCATGCCTGTGCCAATGCGGCTGCATGGGTCGATCGGTATCATTGCGCCTGGTGTTTCTTGTCCGGACCGAATTGCGCCGTTGGCATAGTTTGATCAAAGCGGACGAACCAAGCTTGCCCGATCGGATCAGATCGTCCGTCAGGCTGATTCAGGGCATCGCGATCCCCAATCTGCTGACCGGCATGTCACTGACCGGCTTTTATGCACTGCGGTTCGGGCGACCGGCTATTCTGCTCTCGCTGTTGCCAATGATTGTCACGCTCATCGCGGTCTTTACCCTGTTGCCGGGGGCAATTTTGTCCCGGCGCCAATATGCCGGGCCGGCCGATGCCCGGCGCGCCGTGCTGATTTATGCCGGGGCTATCGGCGTTTCATGGCTGTCGATTTTACAGACGGTCGACTCGCTGCCAATTGGTGAGGACCGGATCGGCATTGCCTGCATCACGGTCGCCGTCATTGCCGCTGGCGGCATGATCTTTTCGCTTTTGCCGGAAGCCGCCCTGGTCTTTGTTGGCGCCGTCTCTGCGGAACTGGCCATGACCTTGTTGCCGCGCGTCCCCGCACCGGGCCTGTATCTTGGCGCCATCATCATGTTTGCTGGAATCCTGCTCTTCATGATGTTGCAGCAGGCGACGCTATTTGCCGACCGGACCAAGGCGTCGAGCGATCTGCAGGCGCTGGAACGGCAGCGCCGCGATGACGAACAACGTGCCGCTGCGGAGCAGCGCCGGGTCATTGTTGAGGAACAGCAGCGGCGCGAGCAAGATCGTGCGGCATCCCACGCCGCGCGCCAGACCGCGATGGCGGCGCATGCGGCAAGCTTTGAAACCTCGGTGATGGCCGTGGTCGATGCATTGGGCGGGGCCGTTTCACAACTGGGGGACGCGACCGACCGCTTGGCCAAAGCGGGCGCGACAACCCAGCGCCATGTCGATGCGGCCCGCCGGCGGGCGGTAACGGTTGCGGAATCGATGCAAAGCGCGATGGCGGCGACCGATCAGATGCGCAGCGCGATTGCCGGAATCGACCGCGAAGTGACCGAGCAGGTGGGAGCCACTGAACTGGTTGAGCAATCAGCGCAGGCGGCACGCGCTCAGGCCGCCGCGCTGGTTGCGCGCAGCAGGACCGTCCGAACCATTGTTGCCACCATTGAGGCGATTGCGGCCCGGACGAATATTCTGGCCCTGAATGCGCTGATCGAAGCGGCGCGGTCGGGAGAGGCCGGGCGCGGTTTTGCTGTTGTTGCCGAAGAAGTGAAGGCACTCGCCATGCAAACCCAATCCGCCGCGGCGGAAATCGAGTCCAATATTGCCGATATGGACCGATCGGCAGACGATGTCGCAGGGTCGATCAATGCGATCGGCAATGATGTATCGCGCATTGCCCTTGGGGCGTCCGACATCGCTGCCGCCATCCGGCAACAGCAACTGGCCACCGATGCGATTGGCGACAATGTCCACCGCGCCTTTGATGGCGCGCATCTGGTTCAGGCCGATCTCTCGGATATGGCGGGTCAGGCTGATATCGCGGTCGATCTGGCCGAATTGCTGACCAGATTGTCCAGTGGTCTGGCCGCGCAGTCAAAGGGCCTGTCCGGCGCCGCGGAACAATTCGACCACCGGCTGAAGCAGGGCTGATCAATCCCAGCGGCAGATGCCGTTTCGGCTGGCGGCCCATTGCCCGGCTTGACCAGAAGCGAACCATTGCCGCCTTCGGCACCCAGCCGTTGATTGCGGTTCACTGTTCGTCGCGGCGCAGTGCCTTTAACCGATACAGGGCGTCAATGGCGTCGCGCGGGCTCATGGCATCGACATCAATATGATCCAGCGTGGCGCGCAAGGCGTCTGGCTGGCTGGGCTCAACCTCCGCCGTTGCGGCAAACAGCGGCAAATCATCCAGCCCGGCTGCCAGGCCTCCGGTTCGGGAACGGCCGGCTTCCAGCTTTGTCAGCACCGCTTTTGCGCGCGCGATGGTAACGGGGGGCAAGCCGGCCAATCGGGCCACGGCCAGGCCATAGCTCCGATCGGCGGGGCCGGGCGCCAGCTCGTGCAGCAACACAAGATCACCCTTCCATTCACGCGCCCGGACATGGTGCAGGCGCAGTGCGTCCAGTCGTCCGGCCAGCCGCGTCAGTTCATGGTAATGCGTTGCAAACAGGCAGCGGCAGCGATTATCCTCATGGATCGCCTCCACCACTGCCCAGGCAATGGCGAGCCCGTCATAGGTGCTGGTGCCGCGCCCGACTTCGTCGAGAATCACGAAGCTGCGCTCGGTTGCCTGCGCCAGGATGGCCGCCGTCTCGACCATCTCGACCATGAAGGTTGACCGCCCACGCGCCAGATTATCCGATGCGCCAACCCGGCTGAATAATTTGTCGACCAGCCCCAGTTTTGCGCGCGTTGCCGGCACATAGCTGCCCGCCTGCGCGAGCACGGCGATCAACGCATTCTGGCGCAGAAAGGTGGATTTGCCGCCCATATTGGGTCCGGTAACCAGCCACAGCCGCTGATCGGTCGTCAAGGCACAATCATTGGCGACAAAGCGCCCGCCCGACCGGGCAAGCGCTGCTTCCACCACCGGATGGCGACCGGCTTCGACCTCGAAGCAGGGGTCGTCAGCCAAGCCCGGGCGGGTCCAGCCGCCTTCAGAGGCGCGTTCGGCCAGACCCGCCGCGACATCCAGCCGCGCCATGGCATCGGCGGTTGCCGCAATCGATTCCCGGCTGCGAAGCGCGGTGACTGTCAACTCTTCAAGATGCGCGGCTTCGGCAGCCACCGCATGGCTGCCCGCCTGCGTGACTTTCATGGCGACGTCGTGCAGCTCGGGCGCGTTGAAGCGGACGGCGCCCGCCATTGTCTGCCGGTGGGTAAAGCCACTGTCGGGACGCATCAGCGGATCGGCAGACCGCGCCGGGACCTCGATATGATAGCCCAGAACGCCATTGTGCCGGATTTTCAGGGCGGCGATTCCGGTGCGCGTGCGATAATCGGCCTCCAGCGCGGCGATCGCACGGCGTCCACCTGCCCCCGTATCCCGCAAGTCATCCAACGCTGCGTCATAGCCTTGGGCGATATAGCCGCCTTGGGCGGCATCAACCGGGGGCGACGCGATCAGGGCGCGGGTCAGCAAATCGATGAGGGCGCCGTGCCCGCCCAGTTGCGGCGCCAGCGTGCGGAGCATATCGGGTGCGGCATCGATTTTGCCCAGCCGATCGCCCAGCCGCCATGCCGCATCGAGCCCGTCGCGCAGCTGGCCCAGATCACGCGGACTGCCGCGGCCAGCGGCCACGCGTCCCAGCGCGCGGCCAATATCGGGCGCAGCGCGCAAATTGCTGCGCAGCAAATCGCGCATCGCTGCATCGTCGTGCAGCCATTGCACCAGATCCAGCCGCGCCACAATGGCATCACGGGTCATCAGCGGGGCCGAAATATCGGCGGCGAGCAAGCGCGCGCCGGCGCCAGTCACGGTGCGGTCGACTGCCTCCAGCAGGCTGCCCTTGCGACTGCCGCTGGCCGTTTGGGTCAGCTCCAGGCTTTCGCGGGTTGCCGCATCAATCGCCATGGTTTCGCGCGGTGAACTAAGGCGCGGCCGTCGCAAAAAGGGCAGCGAACCCTTGGCGGTGTGATCAAGATAGGCAATCAGCCCGCCTGCCGCCGATAAGGCAGCGCGGCTCAGGCCGCCAAATCCATCGAGCGTTGCGACGCCGAACAGCGCCTTCAGGCGCGCTTCGCCGTGCCCGCTGTCAAATGTCTGGCGGGGGCGCCGGGTGGCTTCCGGGCCGGCGAATGTGCTGCCTTCCGCCACCACTATCTCGGCTGGGTTCAGTCGGGCAATGTCAGCAGCAAGCGCTGCTACGCTGCTGTCGATAATGTCAAAGCGGCCTGTCGAAATATCGGCCGCAGCAATCGCCAGATCGCCGCCCGCTTCGCCCACCGCAACGCACCAATTGGTGGCGCGCGCGTCGAGCAAGGCTTCTTCGGTCAATGTCCCGGCGGTGACGACGCGGATGATCGCGCGGCCAACCAGCGCCTTTGATCCGCGCGCTTTTTTGGCCTGTTCGGGGCTTTCGGTCTGGTCGGCAATCGCAACCCGGTGCCCCGCCTTGATCAGCCGCGCCAGATAGGCTTCGGCGGCATGCGCCGGCACGCCGCACATCGGTATGGGTTGCCCGCCATGCTCGCCGCGCGCGGTCAGCGCGATGTCGAGACAGGCACTGGCGACTTTGGCGTCGTCAAAGAACAGCTCAAAGAAATCGCCC
>JAIELC010000045.1 GCA_019753375.1 Sphingomonas sp. | reverse complement strand
GGGTCAAGTGTGTAACGCATGTAAACTAAAATGAAGAGTCGAAACCGTAATATTTCAGACTGTTAAGTGATAGAATCTTGCGGTGTGACTTTGGAGTTTCCGCATTCTCATACTGTATTTTTCGCTTGCCAGTTTCGGATTACCGTGGGTATCACGTCACCACCAACGAGCCGAAGCGGCCTAACCGCGTCACCTTGTTCGTCGGCAGATCGACCCCGCGAATACGCGCTCCATTTCACAGGCGAACTGTGTCTGGCCCGTATCGCGTCCCAAAGCTTGGGTCGGGCTGCATGACGAGGTGATTATATGCGCGTTACCCCAAATTCTTTGAGCAATTCTGTTTCGAGTTCACTGGCGATTTTCGTCGCTAGCGGTCCTGAGGTGCCCAAGCCGTTCTCGCCTGCTGACGAAGCGGACCTCACAAAGCTCCAGCACCGTAATAGCGTGGCGACACGGCTGGAGGGAAACGCTGTCAGCCGAAGGGCGCGTCTGTTGCGGGACCAGTCGAGGTTCATCGCCAAGCATGGCATCGTATCCATCGATGCTTACGCACGGCAGAAAGGCTTCAAGTATGAAGCTACAAGCCTCGCCTATCATGTTTCGGCACAATTGCTGCTCGACATGAACGTCGCGGGTGCGTCCGAGGCAGAAAAGGAGGCGATCCAGAACGAAGTGTCGCTTCTTGCTCGCGCTTTGGACGAAGTTGCTGCGCGTAAGAGCGAGCACGAGCATCTTTCGGATGAAGAGTTCGTGTCATGGTACAAGGCACAGGGGCGCATCAGCGGTCTTTCGGCCAAGTATCGTGACCGCAAGCGGAATGCCAAGGCGAAGGCCTCCGCAGCTGGGACTGATCACAATATTGCCGCGCAGACTGACGCTCAGAAGGTCGATGCGATTTTCGACAACCCCGCCGCAGTCGAAATTGACACGTTGCCCGGCATTCCAACCGGGGGCGAAGGATTGTTCATGTATCGACAGGAGGGCGGCAAGGTTCGGTTGATCCCTCTGGCGTCCACGCCTGCGAAAATGGCAGAACTTGCAGGCTATGCGCCGTGCCCCTTGGCAAACATGCCTGCCGATCTTCGGTTCTACCGCGAATTGCTGATGACTGGTGCGGCCATTGTGCCAGACGAGATGAGCGATATTCCGATTGAAGACGTACCAGACGGCGATGTTGCCAACGATAGCTACGACATGCTGCCCGCCTATGCGATGTATCTTGTCGAACGCAATCGGTTCAGCATCGCTCATGCCCGCCGTGATGACGGCCTCCTGCTGGAAGTCGTACCATCCATTGATCCCGGCTATTCGATGAACGGGGAATGCTTCATCGATAATCTGACCCGCCGCCGCCTCGCGGAAAGGCTGTTGGGTGAGGCCGACGCCGCGCAGTTTGGCCTTGCGCCGATGGACGGCTGTGCTGGGCTGCTAAACATTGCTGGTCACACTAAGACGTTGACGTTCACGAACAAGGCTGACGGCAATGCCGTAAACCTTATCGTCAAGCCGCGACGTATGGGTGCGATTTGGACTTATCGGGTGGGCCCTACGTTCGCGCCGGTTGCGTCAGCGAGCATGTCGGTGGAGGCAGTGACGGCATTCGACGATGCCTTTATGAAGGTGCTGATCAAGAAGCAGAAGGATCGCCCCGTTGCGGTCACGATAGGGCGGGGTAGGATTAGCTTCGCCAACGACAAGGCAGCGGCTTCGCCGTTCGACGCCGAGGTTCAGGGCAGCGCAAAGGTTCAGGTCATGCTCCATGATCTGCGTCGGGCTTTAGTCGGACTACTTGGCCTCTCGCGGCAGGGGGGACTGACATGGCGTGCCGATCCGAACGGGTTGCTTCTGATCGAGGCGGCGACCGACGTGGCGACCTATCGGGTGTTCATCCAGACGCTCGAACCGAACCGCGACCAGCCGACACGATCACGCACATTGCGCGAGCGGGTCGAAAGTCTGCCGCAACCGGAAGCGTCTGCCGCTGTCGCAGAAGCCGCCTAATGTGATTATCACGCCCATGTGATAAATCACATGGGCGTGATCCCTTGAGGATTACCCATATGAACCGCGACTATTCTTCGCGTGGAAAGAACCGCGCCCGCTACCTTTTTGCGGGTCAGCCATCGAGCCACCAGACGCCGTATCGCCCTGCTACCGCGCTTCGACCGGGCGGGTTGCCTGCTTGCTTAAAGGCTCCGGCTGATTTGGATTTCATGGATACCACAAACCCGTTTTTCTCAACTGATCGCGCACTCCACTCGTCAGGTCACTATATTGGTCGGAACGCGCCTCTGCCGCTCGGCACCTTCACCAAGCGCCCTGGTAATACGATCCTGTTCGACAGCGGCGGGCTTCAGTTTGGCCGCAACCCGGCGCAGTGGCGTGGCGATGGTTCCCGTGCATGGGCGCTGGGCTTCCTTGAAGCCCATGCGGACGAAGCGATCACGCTTGATGTGCCAACTCGTGTCATCACGCCGGGGCAACTTCCATTCGATAGCTTCAACGCGGCACTGTTCGCTACGCTGGACAACAATAGCTATTTCGCGCGTCACCGTTCAGCTGACATCCGTTTCCTGTCCGTCTTGCAGGGCGAAACGAGCGCCGACGCTCAGGCGTGGTATGATGCGGTCAAGGCGCAGCCGTTCGAGGGTTGGGCATTCGGTGGTTCGCGCCGCACTGATTATATCCATATCGCCGGAATGATGGTGCGCCTGATCTCGGACGGACTGCTGACGCCAGAACGCAACCGGCTTCATTTCCTTGGCGTCAGTTCGTTGACCCATGCGGTCATGCTTAGCGCGTTGCAGATGGCGTTGCGCGAGCATCTGCGGGATGATGATTTGCTCATCACGTTCGATACCAGTACGCCAGCACATCTGATGACGAACGGCTTAATCTTCGGCTACCCGAACATATCGCCTACTTCGTTTGCCATGTCGGTACTGAAGCCGCCGAGCAGCCATGTTCACAAGGGCTGGGATACGCCGTTTCCGGTTACGAGTAGCCGCATTTCGGAAAAGCTGCTCATCAGCGATTTGTGCGTCCCGGCGACGACCCGTCAGTCCGGTTGGGATCAGTTGGGAAATGAAATCGTAATCAACCATAATCATGAAAGTCTGCTTCGCGGCATCGATGACGCGAACTCAATGATGGAGATGCCGAGCGCGTGGTCGAGCAAGCTCGCGCCCGACCACATCATCAAGGCATATCGGGCGTTGCGGACAATGTTCAACCATGCCGATCCAATCGCCCATGTTCGACGGCAGCGCGCAAGCTTTGCTAAGATTGGCGGCGCTACTGAGGGCCAATGATCGGAGTTGTCATCCTATGCTTGTGACGGGACCGCCATGAGCCGATATACGCTGGCGCGTCCGATGCCCATCTCACGCGCAATGGCGGCGGGGTTCATACCCGCCGCCATAAGCGTTTCGATCCGGGCGGTGTCGATACTGGGCTTGCGGCCACGATAGACGCCGTTCGCCTTGGCTCGGTCGATGCCGTCGCGCTGGCGCTCCTTGCGGATGTCAGCCTCGAACTCCGCGACAGCACCCAGAATAGACAGGGTAAGCTTGCCGGTGCTGGTGGTCGTGTCGATGCCGGATTGCTGGAGAACACGCAGGCCGCAGCCCTTTTCCGCAAGCCGGATCACGATATTATGAAGGTCGATTACCGAACGCGCCAGCCGGTCGAGCCGCGTCACAGCCAGCACGTCGCCCTCGCGCACGAAGTCGATCGCATCGGCCAACGCATCGCGGCCATCGGTCGTACGCCCGCTGCGTTTTTCCGAAAACACCTTGTCGCAACCTGCGGCGGCGAGTTGGTCGTGCTGCACCTCAAGGTTCTGACCGCTGGAACTTACACGCGCATAGCCGACAATCATCCGTCCTCCTGTCTCGGTTGGGTTTAGACCAGAGGCACGATGCGTCTCGAAAAGCCTGCGTCAACCGAAAGGAGACGCCTTATGCGTCTCGGGCGTTTGTCTTGGCAGGGTAAACCTTTATAGCGGCGAACTTGGCTGATCTTTCAAATCGACCTGCGCGTTCTACCAGATCGTCATCAAGCAAACCGGGACCGGCTAGCCCGGTTTTACCAAGCTGTTAGCAGCATGGCTACGTTCTTGAAGTAGCCATTACCGGCACCTTGAGCGGATAGTAAGCTTCGGCGATGCTTGCAGCCAGGGCCGCTGCGAGCACGGGCGGCACTGCGTTGCCGACCTGAGTGAATTGACGCGCGGTCGGACCAAGGAAAACATAATCGTCCGGAAAAGTCTGTAATCTAGCGCATTCTCGGACGCTTAGAGTTCTCGGAATTTCCGGGTGTAAGTGCGAACGCCCACCACCATTCGTGCCGCCGGCGATTACTGTCTTGGAAGGCAATGTCGGATCGAGACGATCAACGCGTCCAAGTTGATCTCTTTGCCCGTAGCGAAGTCGCATGTAACGTTCAATTGAACCAGCTTTATGCGTTCGAGTTTCGTGGTTGGGCAGCCCGTTTGGAACTTGGGCGAGGACGCTCGCGCATCCGACATGCGGATGCCTGCGAAGTCCCTTGAATTCGCCATTGGTCCGTGACCCGACAACGAACAGGCGCTCACGATGCTGCGGTACGCCATGATCAGCGGCGTCATAGATCGTTGGTTCATTGACCGTATACCCATGGTCGCAAAGCATTTCGATTGCCGCCGACAATTGCTCTCCACCATCCAAATCCCGCAAGCCCGGGACGTTCTCAACAACGAAAACTTTGGGTTTGAAGTGAATAATCAGTTTGACGTAATCGAAAAGTAGATTGCCATTCTTCTCGTGAGCAAAGCCCACACGCTTGAAGTTATCACCTGATCGCGAAAAACGCTGATTGGCTGCTATGCTAAACGGCTGACAGGGAGGGCCGCCCACGAATACCCCGTCGAAAGGTTTCGTGATCAGAGGTTCAAGCGCTTCGACAACCTCATCGAACTTCGACACATCGCCATTGCCAAATGGCGGCCCAAAGACCTTCCAAGATGGACGGTTCTTGCGAACCGTGCGGCAGAAAATTTCGTTGAACTCGAAAGCGGCAATATGATCGAAGCCCAGCGCTTCGAAGCCGAGATCCATCCCTCCGCAGCCCGTGAAGAAACTAACCAGTGGTACACCCGCCACCATCGGCTCGAAATCTGTCAGGGAAATCGGCCGACTGCCAATCCACTGCTTCTCCTGCGACTGCTCGTAGATCAGATCGTCATAGCATATGCCCACGCTCGCCAGTTGGCTTGCGAGATCGCCCCCGTCCGCTATCGCGGTCGATACCAGCCTCACTTGGGCTTCAAACGGTTTTTTACGTGAAATGTGCGTTGCCGCCGAAGGCCTCATATTTTTTTCCTGTCATTTTTCGCGGCTTCATACACTACCTTGGCCTCTTCCGCGTCCACAAAATCTTTGCGCCCCGCTTCCCTGAGCCAGTTTGTGTAGTAGCGATGAACTGCGCGGTGACACGTTGGACAAACGGGGACCAAGTCGCGCAGCGAAGTGCCTTGACCACTTGACCGTGTCCCGGAACAAAGAGGCAACACATGGTGAATGTCAAGTATGCGATTTGCCCATGGGTATTCGAGCGCGGTATCTCGGGCGCAGAAATCACATTTTGTCGTCGGGTGTTGCGCGAAATAAGCTGACCTAACTGCCCCGTTTCGCTCTAACATAACGTGCGTTCGCTCAACACGTGTGCCCTCGACAAATCCCGCTGCGACGATCTCATCCAACACTGTCTTCGCGAAATCTAAATCCAAGTCCGCGACCGCCCCCTCATACAGGCTGGCTAGACGAATGATCTCGCGGTCACTCTCAAGTTCCTGCTTGCCCCGGATAGGCTGGAGGCTCTCGAAAATGTCGAGCGCGTCATCGGCATCGAGCGAAACAGTCACGAAGGCAGACGTCGCACTAAGATAGGAAATCTGGCTGATTACCTGAATACTTTCGCGCGCTTGACGATGCTCCCCAGCGAATGTCCAAGATTTTTTAGCAATACCGAGAAACTCAACCTGACCCTCATCGCCGGTGAAATCGCTTTTTGCGTATGCGCCAACAATTTCCGGGTAGGTCACCACCGGACTGCCGACGACTGCGCGAGCAAGCAGAAATTTGATCGTAAACAAAAGTGGGAAACGTGGAGTGCTGGTCGGCGACCACTCTTGGAACGAAGGGTGCGGATCTGTGAAAGCTTGAACGAGAAAATGAAAATAGTCGTCGGACGTTACTGACCCGTCATCTGCCAGCAGTTGGGCGACCCTTGTCGGACCGGCAACGCCACCAATGCTTGAAACCAGCATCGCAGTCTTGAAAACACGCCCGTAGTTTCGCCAAGGAAGGTAAGCGTCGGTCACTGGCCGGAAAGGAAGCCCGGTGGCCTCGATCAATGGCTTGTGCGTGGTTGATTGAAGGTCATGCAAAACGGCAAATTTGGCAATTTTCCGTATCTCGTCGAACTGAAAATACTCAAACCGTCCCTGATCAAAACGCCACATGCCGAATCTCCGTGAAGCATGCCATAGCGGCTACCCGGCGATTGCGCGATGGGGCAAACCGTCACCGTGCGCTCAGACGGACATTGGTTATGAAGGACATTTTACATAAGCCTGACGGACCACAGACCTACCGGCACCACGTCAACGCCCGCGTCATGACGCGCTGAGCAAAATCACCAGCGGCAACCTCGTCGGCGTCACCCATTCCTGAGTGCGCCATATCTTGCAAACACATCGCAAGTTTCAGCAGTGAACGCAGGCTGGGCCGTGCGCCGGAGCAGCGCAGATAGTCATAGTAGCGTGGCGAATATCCAAGAAAGTCGGTCGAAAATGTCGCGTGATTTCGCGTGACACCCGCCTTCTTTAGGAATGCAAATACTTCATCAAGGATCATGTAGCGTACCTCCGTTCTGCAGGACCGCTCGTATTTATCGGAGGGCGGCTTGGGCGCGCATCACGCGCAGATGATAAATAGAATAATACGAGCCGACTAACGGAAGTCGGCCATATTGGAGAGCCAAATGGCACAGATCACGCAAGCGCCGCTCACGCAGCGCGAGAAATACCGGGCGGAATGTATCCGCTGGATGACCGAGTTCGAACCGGACTTGTTCGTCACCTTCGCGTTCAACCGCTGGATCAGCATGGACGAGGCACAGCGGACGTTCGAGGAATTTCACGCTCGCCTTGATCGAAAGCTTCTCGGCCGGTCGTATATGACGCGCCCCGATGAGCGAACGGATTATCGCGCTACTATCGAGAAAATCGACACAAATATCCACATCCACGCGCTGTTCCGTATGACCGCAGAGCAGAAGTCGCGCTTTGTCGTGGAAGCTCCGTCGATTTGGAAGAAGCTGTTCGACGCTGGGAACCTCAATATCAAACCAATCTACCACTCCGAAGGTGCTGCTCGCTACATCACCAAGGAACTGCGCCCGGAGACGAGCGACCGCATGCTGCTTCCAAAGCACAAGGAGAAGAAGATTAACATCGCTGCTTGATGGGGGACTGCCGCAACGCGAGGTCCACGGCTTGATGAAGCCACCCTGTCCGAGCGGGTGCCGGTAACGGACCCGCAGTGATAACTATCACCAGATGATATAGAAGATCACGAAGACAGACAGCAAGCAGACGACGAACCAAGAAGAACAGCGAAGCAAAGAAACCGAGATAGATAGTAACAGCGACATTCCGTTCCATGTCAAACGGCTCAAAACCGTGGTCATGGTAACGGAATTATTTTTGATTATATTTCTGGCACTTATCGCCAATCTTCGGTCGCTCTTGTGAAAAACGACATTACGGCTCGCACTCCCGAAACAAGCCAAGGAGATGCCCATGTCGATCCTCAAGTCCCTCAAGCTTACCTCCGCCACACCGGCAAATCCCGGTGCATCCGAACATTCTTTCCGCACCAAGCTGCTGCGTTACCTCGAAGAGCAGCGGGCATTGGCGGAGGCGGAAATCGCAGGAACGCCGTTTCAGGCAACCAAGAAGGTCACGCGCACCAACGAGGCGGGCGAAAAGGTCCGTGTTGAAGCTGCACGGCAGGTCCGCAAGGGCTGGTTCAAGGACGCCGGTGGCAAGCTGTTCTTCCAGCTTCGCTACGGCAGCAAGCCGCTGGAATTTGCCAAGGGCATGAACGCGGTTTCCGTTCAGGACATCGGTGAACTGCCGGTCGTCATCGGCTCGATTATCGATGCCATCAACGCAGGCGAACTCGATCCGCAACTGACGGCGGCAATTGCGGAGCGCAAGGCCAACTTCAAGCCCAAGGCAAAGAAGGCGGCGGCCTGATATGGCGGATATGGTGAGGCGGGCAGCGATTGCCTGCCTCAACGACCGCCTACGCATCACCGGCCTTGGCGGTTCGATATTCATGACCGCCGGTATCGCGGCATTGCCCAAGGCAGTGCGAAATGCAGCCATCTTGGCAGTGCGCCATTTCTCCGATTTCAACCCGGACAATGACCCCCACGGCGAACATGATTGCGCGGTGCTTACGGTGCAGGATCAGCGGATCATCTGGAAGATCGACTATTACCCGCGCAATGATAGCGGAGTTGATCCTTTCCCAGCCGATCCGGCGACCATAAAGCGCGTGCTGACGATCATGCTGGCGTGGGAATACTGACCATGTGGCGATACCAGCTCATCGATTTATCGGAACAACATATCCGGCAACTTCGCCTGCTCATCAAGCTTAACCGCGCCGAAGCCTATGTCATCGTCAGAACCGATCAGCCTTGGCCACCGGAGATATTGCTCCACCCGCGTCAGCGTAGCGCCAAGGTTGCGCGTGACGCTATCAACTGAACAGTGCCAGCACGGCCATTCTCCAGCTTCTTCGCGCAACGATTATTTCGGCTTTGCCTTCCCCCTCCCCCTATGAGCGTCATGAGCGCCCATTTTGGATCATCGGCTACACAGTTGCACCCGCTGGCGAGCAGACCCTCAGCAGGGCGCAGCGGGGCTATGTGGGATAACTGTTAGCTGAAGCACAGCCACCTCGACGGGGGGTGGCAATCGGCTGGCAAGATAGCGCAGCACTCCGGCGAGAATATCCGCGTCGTTGACGTTACACTGCTCCATACGCGCCACGGCTTCGGCTTGAGCATCGGCGATGGTCGTCCATGCGGCTTTTCCATTGCCGCCACCGACCATACGCTCGGCGATCTTCGCAGCGATCTTTGCGCGACTGTTCTCCGGCAACAGGTCAGGGCGGTGTTCATAGATCAGGCGGCGGCCAAGTGCGATAAGCCGAGCGTCGCCAAACCCCCCAACGATTGCGGGCCGATCCTTCCAGGGCGCCCGGTGAAACTCCAGCATTCGGTGTTCGTCGGCGCGACTGACGAAGCCAGAGTAGATTTGCTCTTCCACGAATTCCGATGCGGGCCAGTCCGGCTTGGCCGATAGACGGATTAACCGCGCGCAGAACTCCGAGTCGGCCTGTATAAGCAATGCTCGTTCGCGCAGATCGTCAGCCGCAATGCCGTTGAAATGGCCATATTCGGACGAGGGTTGAAGGGTCGGCGCGGCATTTGTGCGGATGCGCCGGACAGGCTTCGGTGACCGGGCAAGCCGCGCAGCCAGTTCCTCGTCGGTCATGGCGCGAAGTTGTTCAACGTCGATGGCGAGGTTCAGGGCAAGCAAGGTGCCAGCGTTGCCGGGTTCGTGACCGATCTTGGTCAGCGCAAATTGGTAGGGAAGGTTATAGAAGCTTTCCGTCAGGATGAAGCACGGCTCCGCATCCAGAAGCGCTGCGACGGATGCCTTGTCTGCCAAACGAATAGCGTCTGCCCATAGCCCCGGCGCATTATCGCGGATCAGCCGAGCAACGTGAATGGTTGCTTCTACATCGGCCAGCGCATCGTGCGCGTTCAAGTGATTGAAACCGTTTGCCGGTGCCAGCCGGTCCAGCCTGAATGTGGGCTTACCTTTATCGCCGATTGGTACGGCGATGGCATCCGGCACCAGAACCGACGCGGCTTGTGCGATCTTCAAGATATCGATCCGGCTGTTGCCGCCGGTGTTGGTCAGATAAGGGGAATGGAGCGATTGATATAACGCTTGCCGCAGCAGATGCTCATCAAAGCCAAGGGTATTCCATCCGGTAAAGATGCACGGCGACCATGCCGCCAGCTTCGCCCGGATTTCGCACATCATCTCATAATGGCTGGGCAGCGCAGGGTCGGTAATCTGCTCCATGCTGATCCGCGTGACGCATAACGCGCCGGGTGACGGCACGATATGCGGCATCAGGCGGCATCGGATTTCAAAACGGTCAAGCTCGTTGAGGTGTTCGTCGGTGCGGATTGCTGCGAACTGGAGGATTTGATCGAAGCTGGTGTTCGTGCCGGTCGTTTCCGTGTCGTAGAAAACAAACCCCATTGATCGCCCCGCTTGTCTCAAATTCCTGACGAAATCAAAGCCGCAAGTAAATCGCCGTGCCCGACGAACCTGCCGTCCCGATCGCGTGTTTCACCTCGCTCGATATCATACCAGCCAACCAGCCTGCCATTTTTATCGCGGCCAGTGTTTCTTCCTCCGGCGCGGTCAGACCAACCCAACAAAAGACCATTTCTGTCTCGAAGCACCTGTCGCATCGTCACGCCTCCTATGGTGAGGCTATCCGATCAAGCGCCGACAATTGCGACTGTCAACAACCGGATTGATATTTCAATCCAGAGAATGGCCAATACCCAACGAGACGTCGTTTATGGTCAATTTGATTATCGGGTGAGCATCAAGTGGGCACATAAGCTCCTTCCAGCATGGTGCCGTCAGCATCGAATATCCACCAAGAGAACTCGTCAGGCTCAACTCGGAAACAACCCGTGGTCGTAATTACGATGCGTTTGATAACCCGCCGAAGGCTCATATTGACGCGGCCCCTCGTGTAAACACGTACCTCATCGCATTCGCTAGTTAAGTCGTTTTTCAACGTCGCGATTAGGGCGATATCGTCGTCACCAGAAGGCTTGGCCAACTCAAGTTCCAGCGCCTTTTCGGCGGAGTTGATTGCGGTGGTCTGCGTCTCGATTGAACCCTCAAGTGCTGCGATACGCTGAATAATCGCCTTAGAGCCTCCATCTGCGATTGCGTCGATCAAGTTATCTAGCCGAGCGATGTCGGCGTTACGGTCTCTACGCAAATCAGCTATCTGCTCGCGCAGCTTGTCTGCTACAGTGTTGATGCCTCGCTTGTCGATTAGAAGTGGGAGCATCTCCTGCAGCACCGTCCTCTCGACCACATCGTAGTTTAGGATCGTGCCGTTGTCGCAGTTATGCTTTCGCCGTGCTCTATCGCAGCGCAGGCGACGGTGATCATTACGCTTATAAGTCACGACCTCACCACTTTTTTTGGTGTATGTCTGACCCTTGTCAATCTGGTGGCGGAAGTGCGCGCCGCCTCCGCATTTGTCGCAGACGATCATCTGCGATAGCAAGTTTCGATTGCCTTGAGTTTTTGTTGTTTTTTGATTGCCCTTTCGCATAGCCAGAGCCGCTCTCGCTCGGTTCCATTTTTCCGTAGAGATCGCTTGCGGCCAAAAACTGGTAGAAAGCGTTTTTCCGTCGCTGGTCACGTATTCACCCAACACGGTCCGCTTTGTCAGTAGCCTGTAGATGTAGCTGTAGAACCAACCGTTGTTTCCGCGACGTTGCTCCGGTGGGGTCCAGCTCGGTTCGCCCCGCTCGTGTAAGATCGTTACAATTCGGTGGATGCCGACGCCGTCGATGTAAAGGTCATAGATGTCATTAAGCACGGCGGTACGATGCTTATTCAGCACCATGCCAGTCTCCGTTCGATCAACCCAAAGCGGCATGTTAGGAACGGGCGCGGTCTGTGTGCCGTCAGCAATTTGACTGAAGCGTCGTTTCCACGATGCGCTTGTGCGCTTGCTCTTCTTGTCGCTCTCCTGATGTGCATTCAAAGCGCTCATGACCAAAAGCAAGATGTCCATCACCTCGCCGTTTTCTTTGGCCCTATAAATCATCCCGTCATGGAACGTCGCGACATCGACGCCAGCCTCGTTCAGCCCCCAGATCAACCGGGCGGCGGCTTTGGGGCCTTGTCTGGATAGTCGGTCAACGTTTTCGGCTAACAGGACCTTTCCTCGGTGTAACCCGTTTTTGGCCTCAAGTTCAAATTGGTGAAGTGCTGATCCCTCTAGCCGGTTTGTTCCGTGGAAGGCACTCCGTCCTGCGTCCGTAATCGTGCTTTCGACGTGCCAACCCTTGGAGGCTGCGAACTCAAGCCCGAGCGACCGCTGCCGTTCTAAGGAATACCCTTTGCTTTGCTCCGACGAGGAGAAGCGAGTATAGATGATCGCAGTGGTTGGTGACATACCGCATTCTCGCAAGCTGACCTTATTTTTTAGTTTACGTGTGTCTCGAAATGGGTCAAGTGTGTAACGCATGTAAACTAAAATGAAGAGTCGAAACCGTAATATTTCAGACTGTTAAGTGATAGAATC
>JAIELC010000047.1 GCA_019753375.1 Sphingomonas sp. | reverse complement strand
CGGTCAGGTCGCTGGCACCCTGCGCGACGACGGCATCGATCAACTCGGCGGGTGCGCCCGCATCGCCGAAACCGCTGATCATGATCGCAGCACCATCGCGCAGATCGGCTATCGCTTCCAATGCCGTGGCGACGGTCTTGTCGATCATCTCTACCCTCCTTGCAGGCCGCCCGCCGACCGATGCGGTCCTCTATTTCATGGCATCTTGCCAAATATCCGTCACCGCGTCCAGTAAAACCGACGAATTGTCGGAAATGGATCAGGCGCCAAAAAGTGGCGGGATCAGCATCAGTTCATCGCCGGTGGAGCGGGGCTCAAACCCCTGACCAATCATCCTGATCTGCTCTGCATGATCGCGCAACGTCTCCGGCGTGTGATCAGGATCGAAAAAGCCGTCCGACAAGACGAAAGCCAGCCGGGCGACCTTGCCCGACGATGTGCTGAAAATCTCGCTATTGATCGTGGTCGACCGGTGCGCCAGCCACAGAACGGTGGGTGAGACAATCGACGGTGGCCCCATCGGCACCCTGCCGTCCCGAATGTCGGCCTGCCAATCGTCGCTTTCCGATTCCGCCCCGCCGAAAAACACGTCGCGGTTCATGCGCGTGACCGCCATCGGCGCGATCGCATTGACGGTAATGCCCGTCTCGCCGACTTCCTGCGCCAGCGCGCGCGTCAGCCCTGCAACGCCCATTTTGGCCGCACCGTAATGCACCAATGTCTCGTTGCCCGCGAACCCGGCGTTGGAGGTGGTGTTGACGATGCGGCCATGGCCTTGGGTCACGAAATGCGGCCACACTGCCTTGCTCATCTGGAACGCGCCGTCGAGCGTCACCGCGATCATCCGGCGCCATGCAGCATCGTCGATATCGACCAGCAGCGCGAAATCGATGACCCCGGCATTGTTCACCAGCACTGTAACCTTGCCGAACGCCGCGATCGTCGCTGCGACGATTGCCTGCGCGCCCGGCGCATCAACCACCGAATGTCGGTCGGCGATGGCGCGACCACCGGCGGCAGTGATCTCGGCCACCACGTCTTGTGCGGCCGCCGCATCAAGATCGTTGACGACGACCGCCGCGCCGCGCCGGGCAAAGGCAAGCGCATGCTCGCGGCCCAGGCCCCGCCCGGCCCCGGTGATGATCACCACATCGTCGTCGAAGCGCATCTCGGCCATCGTCGTCGGCCTCAGTTCGGGATTTCGAACAGGCCGGCGGCGCCCATGCCGCCCGCGACGCACATCGATACCACCGCCCAGCTCACGCCGCGCCGCCGTGCCTCGATCAGCGCGTGCCCGACGAGGCGACTGCCGGTCATGCCGAACGGGTGGCCGAGCGCAATGCCGCCGCCATCGACGTTCAGTTTCTCGGGATCGATGCCGAGCTTGTCGCGGCAATAAAGTAGCTGGCTGGCAAACGCCTCGTTGATTTCCCAAAGGCCGATATCGTCGACGCTGAGCCCGGCGCGCTCGAGCAATTTCGGGATCGCGAAAACCGGGCCGATGCCCATTTCCTCGGGCGCGCACCCTGCCGACTGGAAGCCGCGATAAATGCCCAGTATCTCGCGGCCCTCCGCTTCTGCGGTGGCGCGGTCCATCACCACCTGGGCCGAGGCGCCGTCGGACAGCTGGCTGGCGTTGCCTGCGGTAACGAATTTGCCTTCCCTGATAACCGCGCCGTCGCGCCAGACGGGCTTCAGCCTGGCCAATCCTTCGAGTGTGGTGTCAGCGCGGATGCCCTCGTCCGCCGATACAGTGATGTCCTCGGTGCCCGAAATGCTTCCGTCCTTCTCGACGATGTTCTTGCGCACCGCCATTGGCACGATTTCCGCATCGAAGCGCCCTGCGGCGGCGGCAGCGGCGGCGCGGTGGTGGCTCTGCGCAGCCAGTTCATCCTGTGCTTCGCGGCTGATGCCATAGCGTTTAGCGACAATTTCGGCGGTTTCGATCATCGCCATATAGGCGTGCGGTTTGGCATCGATCACGGCGTTCGGGCGAGCACGGTGCGTGGGCGCGTAGTCGCGCGTGTGGGTGATCGATTCGACCCCGCCCGCGATTGCTACATCCATGTCCCCGGCAATGATCCCGCGCGCGGCAAAGGCAAGCGCGGTCAGCCCCGACGCGCATTTGCGATCGACCGACGTGCCCGCGATCGCATCCGGCAGGCCGCCCGCAAATACAGTGGTACGGGCGACGTTGAAGCCCTGATTGCCCCATTGCGACCCCGCTCCCAAAATGATGTCGTCGATACGGGCGGGGTCGATGCCCGCGCGTTCGATCGCGGCGTTGACGACATGCGCGGCAAGCGCCGGGGCATCGGTATCGTTGAACCCGCCACGCGTTGCCCTGGCGACGGCAGTGCGAGCGGTGGCGACAATGGCGGCTTCACGCATGATCGGGTCCTTTGGTGATGTTGTTGAACGTGGTGCGCATGGCGGCGATCATGCTTTCGATCAGGCCATCGCCAGCGCGCGCGGCTTCAGCTCGCGCCGAAGGATCTTGCCAGTTGACCCCTTGGGCAGTTCGGGCAGGAAGTGGATCTCGGCCGGTTGCTTGTACCGGGCCAGTTCAACTTCGCAGCGCGCCGCCAGAAGCTGCGCCGACACATTTGCGCCCGGCAGCAAGGCGACGAACGCAACCGGCACTTCGCCCAGCACGTCGTCGGCCCTTCCGACGACCGCCGCTTCGGCGACACCGGCGACTTGATACAGCACTTCCTCAATATCGGCGGGGTAGATGTTCTGCCCGCCGCGAATGATGACGTCCTTCTTGCGATCGACAATGAAGGCGTAGCCTTCGGCATCGATATAGCCCAGGTCGCCGCTATGCAGCCATCCACCGGCCAGCGCTGCGGCGCTGTCGTCGGGCGCATTGAGATAGCCGCGCATTAGGTTGGGGCCGCGCACGACGATTTCCCCCACCGCGCCGGGTTCCAGCAGCTGCCCGGCATCGTCCATGATGCCCAATGTCATTCCGTCGAGCACCCGACCTATGGTGCGGCCATGCTCCACCTCTCCGTCCGGCCCGAGCCGGACCGGCGTCAGGGTGACAAGCGCGGTGGCCTCGGTCAGGCCATAGCCAGTCAGGACGACCGTGTCGGCGCCAGTCGCGTTCAGGACGCGCGTCAGCAAGGCGGCGGGCACTGGCGCCCCGCCGGTCATGATCCGGTTGATCGACCGCAGCGCGCCACTAGCAGCTGCAGGATCGTCGATGATCTTTTGCAGCATCGTCGGCACCGCCGGCAGGAAGGTGCAGCCATAGCGCTCGATTGCCTTGATGCATTTCGCCGCGTCGAAACGTGGCAGCAATACCATTGTCGCGCCCGTCACGAGCATCGCGTTGATGCACTGGTTCAGTCCGAAGGTATTGTAGAGCGGCAGCGCGCACAGGATAACCGCGCTGCCGTCCAGCCTTAGCCATTCGGGCGTGCGATCGTAATTCGCGGTCAGGTTGCCCGCTGTCAGCATCACGCCTTTGGACTTGCCGGTGGTCGCGCTGGTCAGCAGCAGCATGGCGACGTCTTCGTCGGCCACCGCGACAAGATCGGTCGGTGGCGTGGACTCCGCCATCGCAGCGATCAGCGAGGCGAACCGGTCATCATCGTCGATCGCGCCTTCGATCAGCACGACCGATTTCAGCGAGGGCGTCGATGCGCTACGGTTCGGTATCCGGTCGCGCAGGTCCACCGGCATAACGACATGTTCCAGTGCGCAGCTGGCGATTGCGTGCGCGACTTCGTTCGTCCGGTAGAAGATGTTGAGCGGTGATACGACCGCCCCCAGCGCGAACAGTGCCTGCTGCATGACGATGAAGTCGGGCGAACTCGGCACCATCAGCCCGACGCGGGTTCCCTTAGCAATGCCCAGCGCCGCTAGCCCGCCGGCTGCGTGGCGGACGCGTTTGGCCAGGTCGGCAAATGTATACGTCTCGCGTTCGAAGATTAGCGCGACCTTGCTGCCGCGATCGCTTTCCCGGGCGAACAGGTGCGATGCCCGATTAGCCATTTGCCATCTCCCTGTGCGTCAGCGCCACCGGTGCTGCTTTCGCCAGATTGAGCCGATAGGCGGTGGCAGCGGTTGCGGAAAACAACGCCGTTTTTTCGTCATCGCTCGCGCCTGCCGCAAGGCGTTTAAACGCATTCCACAGCGTGCGGTACGAATACATCGCTTTGTCGACCGGGAAATTGCTCTCAAAGAGGCAGCGCTTCGCTCCGAACAGTTCCACGCATGTTTCGATATATGGGCGCCAGGCATCGGCCAGCTCGACCGAGCTCGGCGGCACGGGGCGTTCGTGCCACGTCGCACCAGTAATGATCATGCCGAACCCACCCAGCTTGACCACGACATTGGGGCAGGCCGCCAAGGCGGCCATGTCGCGTCGCCAGACGCGGAAAGTTTCGTCGCGCTGCCCGGCATAGGGGCCGATGCCAAGGATACAGCCGATATGGTCGAGGACGATCTGCAGTTCGGGCAGCGCGCGCGCCATCGCCGTCAGCTCCGGAAGTTGCACCTGGTACAGCATCGCATCATAGGTCAGCCCGCGTGCCGCCACCTTTCCAAGCCCCGAACGATAGGCTGCATTGCTCAACAGGTGCGCGGGTGCCGGGCGGATAACGATACCATCAGGAAAGGCCGGATCGTTCGACACGCTGTGTCGGACACCGCAAAACGCGCCGTCGGCGGCGGCTTGATGCGCATCAAGCGCGTCATCGACAAGGTCACCTAGCGTCAGGTCCACGAATCCGACGATACCGGCCGCAATCCGGGTCGTGACGCCGCCAGCGCGGGCAGCCGCAGCAATGGCCGCAACTTTACGGGTTTCGCCCGCCGGGGCCAGGTGCGCGGGCGCATTCAGATCATAGCCGTAGTGAGCCTGCACGAACACCGTTGCGTCGATACGATGGCCGTCAGCGACATCGGCGGTGATCTCGTCCAGCAGATAAGGCGATTCGTGCTCGACCCACAAATGGTGGTGCGCGTCTACAATCGGAAGGTCCGGATCGATCACGTCCTCGACATGCCGTTGCAACCATGATGGATCGGGTGCGGGATAGCGATACCGCCCGGTCACATCGAGTCCCACTGAACCTCTCCCTTACTATCGCTGATCCGACATTGTTTCGGAAAAAATCATATTGCAAGCTTATTAGGTGGCAGCCCGGCTGTCCGTCAAACAAAGCGCATAAGCGTGCCGAAATGCAAATCGCAAAAACCCGACGATCCGTCGATTATCGTTGACAGTCGCTTTGACTAGCAAATAAGACTGTCAATAACAGCGGTCCAGAAACCGCGGCCGTGCCGGTTAGCCGGTACGGTGTTCCCGAAGGTGAGGGCATATTGATGGGATTGAGCAAGGTGGCGGTGGTTGCATCCGCACAGACCGAGCTTCGGCCTTCGTGGCATAACGCGCAGCACATCGATCTGATTTCGGCGGTCGTGACGTCGGTTTTTAAGGGTACGGGCCTGACCCTTGATGACGTCGACTTCGTGATCGATTCCGGCAGCGACGTGCTTGATGGGCGGTCGATTTCCAATTGCGGCTTTCTAGGTGCGCTGGGCGCGCATCACAAGGAAGAGGCGCGGGTCGAGGAAGATGGCCTGTTTGCCGCGCTCTATGGAGTGAACAAGATTCGTTCCGGCGCGTCGAATGTCGGGCTGATTGTCGCTTATTCCAAGCCATCGGAATCCAGCGTCGACGCTTATTGGTCGGCGATGGTTGAGCCTTTTTATCAGCGGCCGGTCGGTTTCAGCCAAGCGGCGGCGCTTGGCATTCAGGCGCAGCGATATCTTGCCAGCTCTGGTAAGTCAGTGGAGGATCTGGCCGAAATCGTTGCGCGCCGGTGGGCGGCAGCGGCAGAATTCGGTAATGTTGCGACGGGTGATCTGCCCGACGCCCAGGCCGTGCTGGCGTCGCCTGATGCCGCGACGCCGCTCAAGCAATTGATGATGGCCCGCCCGCTCGACGGCGCGGTGGCCGTGCTAATGGCGCGCGAGGATATCGCGCGCCGCGCCACGCATTCGCCGGTATTTGTTACGGGCATGGGGACATCGATGGATCGACATGCCTTCGCCACTCGTGAGGGCTGCAAGCTCGCCTCGGCAGAGGCTGCAGCGGCCATGGCGTACAAGAAAGCGGGCTGGGGCGGCGGCGAGGCCGATATCGCCGAGGTCAGCGGCGCCTCGGTCGTGGGCGAAGCGCTGGCGATCGACGCGCTCGGCCTTGATGAAGGCAAGACTATGCTCAACGTGTCAGGCGGGGGCCTGCCGGCGGATACGATCATGGCGACAGGCCTGATCCGGCTCGCCCACGCCACCCGGCAGCTTGCGACGCCTGAGCTTTACGGCCTGTCAGCGCCCAGCCGCGCGGTCGTCCACGGTGCCGGTGGCATCGCTATGCAGTCCAACTGCGTCTTCACTCTCGAGGTTTGAAAATGGCCAACATCAACCCAAAGCGCTCTGGGGCCGGCCGGCACGTAGGCATTGTTGGCGTCGGGCAGACGCACCACTCGCGTCGCCGCACCGACGTAAGCCAGGCGGGGCTCGTCCGCGAAGCCGTTGATCGCGCACTGGCCGACGCCAGGATGACAATGGATGACATCGATACCGTTGTGATCGCGACCGGGCCGGTGCTGTTTGCGGCCGTCAACCAGCCCGAGAAATGGGTAGCCGACGCGATTGGCGCGCAGCTGAAACCGATTGTTCGTGTGACCAGCGGTGGCGGCGCGGGCTTTGCGGGGGGGCTGGCGGGCTATTACCAGGTGGCGGGCGGCTATGCCGATCGCACGCTGGTGGTTGCGTATGACAAGCTGTCAGAAGGCGCGCTGCAGTATTCGATCTCGACCCTGTACGATCCGTTCTGGGGTCGTGAGTTTGCAGTCGGTATCATGGGCTTTTCCGCCGCATACTGGCGTGCCCGCATGGGTCCGCTTGGGCACACCGAAGAAGCAGCGGCGATGGTCGCGGTGAAGAACCTGAAAAACGCGATGGCCAACCCGTACGCGCATGTGAAGCGCGAGGTGACAGTTGAGGACGTGCTGAACTCCAAGCCGCTCTGCTGGCCGATCAAACTGATGGACGTACCGCCCATTTCGGACGGGGCAGCGGCGGTCGTGCTGTGTTCGGAGGATGTGGCGCACCATTACTCTGACCGCCCGGCCTGGATCCACGGCATTTCCTATTGCTGCGAGGCGGACAACGCCGCCGAACGGTCGCTGCTCCTGTCTGAGCCGCTCGCGATTGCCGCGAAGCACGTCTACCGCGCGGCCGGGATCACCAATCCCCGCCGTCAGTTTGATGTTGCCGAGGTGCAGGAACCCTATACCTGCTTTGAATTGAACTATTACGAAAGCCTGGGCCTGTGTCCGCCGGGAGGTGCTGCGGAACTGATTGCCAGTGGCGCGACGCAGTTGACGGGGGATATCCCCGTCAACCCGTCGGGCGGGTGCCTTGGCGCGAATCCGATCGGCGCGGCGGGACTTATCCGGCTGATCGAAGGGGCGGCGCAAGTGATGGGCCGTTCGGAAAACACCCAGATCAAGGACGCTAAGCTGGCTCTTGTCCAGTCGGGCGGCGGCTGGGCCAATTTGCGCGGCTGCGCCGTTCTCGGCGCATAAGGAGCGAAGTCAGATGCTATACGCACCCGATACCGAAACCATCGACATGCCGACCCTCCATTCCGAACTCAACATGCCTTACACGCTGACGCCGGGCAGGGCCGCGGGAACGTTTCTGGCGGAGATCGGCAACAAACGAATCGTTGGTACCCGCTTCAAGAGCGGGCTGACGATCGCGCCTGCGCAGGACTTTTCGCATATCGATGGCGAAGACGATTATGAGTTTGTCGAAGCCCCCCCGACCGGTGTGTTGACTGCCTTTACAAAGGTTGGCGATGACATGATCGGCCTGATCCGGCTGGATGGGTGCGACAATGATTTCCCGCACCGGGTGCTGGGTGAAGCCGCGTTGGGCGCGCGCGTCGAGGCAATATGGGCGGACGGGGTCGATACGTCGATCATGACCATCCAGGGGTTCCGCCCCGCGCCTGGCGCGCCAGTGGGCACGGTCAAACCTTATGGCGAGACTGCCGCACCGGTCGAGGTTGTGAAATATGCGCTCAACCTTCAATATGAACATGCCTATGGTCCATATTACGGTCGGATGTTTGATGAAATCCGCGAATTCGGCCGGGTGATGGGCGTGCGGACGCCAGGCGGTGATACCGCGCTGCTGCCGCCACGCGAGATCGACGATATCACCCACAAGCGTACCGGTACCTGGAAGACATGCGGCAATGAAGGAACGATCCGCGGTTGCTCGATCATCAACATGGAATTTCGCGGCCAGACGCGTCCACCGCCCTATGTCTATGCCGAGATTGTTCTTGATGGCGCGTCGACCCGACTGATCCACATGATCGAGATTCCCGATTTTGAAGCAGGCAAGGCGATTGGACCGGGAACGCGCGTGCGGGCAGTCTGGCGCGAGGGCCAGCGGACAGGGTCGCTGACCAATGACATTGAGCGATTCGAGGTTATCGACGCGTGACGCATTGGACGATCACCGCGCTCAGACTTGGTGAGCTTTATCTGCCGCACGGCGGGGGAATCATGCGCGACCCGGTCCACTGCTGGCTGGTGCGCGGCGGCGGCGTGAACATGCTTGTCGATAGTGGTATGGCTGACATTGCACTGATCCGTGACCGTCTTAAGGTCGACGGCTTTGGCGGTGGCCATGCGGCGCTGCGCGCCGAGCTGGCCAAGGAAGGACTGGCGCCCGAAGACATTGGCTATATCGCGCTGACCCATTTGCATTTCGACCACGCCGACAACCTCGACCTGTTCCCGGACGCGTGTATCATCCTGCAGCGCGACGAGTTGTTTGCTGCGATCGATCCGGTACCGTCGCAGCGTGTCTTTTACTGGCGCTCGACAATTGCCAATCTGATGGAACGCAAGCGGCCCGCCCAGCTGCGGCTGATTGACGGCGATGTCGAGATTTTGCCGGGTATCCGTCTGCTCAAAGTGCCCAGCCATACTGAAGGCATGCAGGTTGCCATCGTCACAACGGACAAAGGCCGCGCCGCGATCGTATCGGACCTGGGCGATCATTATCGCTACTGGTTTCCCGCCGATGCGCGTGCAACCGACAAGCCGCAACGCTCGCTGACCGGTGCCTATCTGACCGGCAGCATCCGCAGCTCTAGCGAGCGCGATTGGCAGGCAGCGATGCGGCGTGTGCAGGATAATAGCGACATTGTCATCCCGGCGCATGATTTCCGCATTCCGCTCCGCGTGCCGGAACAATGGTTCGCCATCCCCGAATCCACGGCCGGCGACTTCGCGCACGTACCGCCCGATCATGTGGCGGCCTGAAAGGTGACCATGACCTATCAAACCATCCTCTATGACGTCAGCGACCGTATTGCGACGATAACGCTCAACCGGCCCGACGCGATGAACGCCACGACCGACGAGATGTATCAGGAATTGCAGGCGCTGCTCGGCGTGATCGCGGCAGACGACGGCGTGGGCTGCGTAATCCTGACCGGCGCGGGACGCGGCTTCTGTGCGGGTGCGGACCTGAAGGCGCGCAAGGACGATGCGACCCCGCTCGAACGTCGCACGCGGCATCGCTGGATATTGAAGGATATCCTGGAACCATTGGTGCGTCTTGAAAAGCCAGTCATTGCAGCGGTCAATGGGGCAGCCGCCGGCGCAGGTTTCAATATCGCATTGGCGTGCGATTTCATCATCGCCAGCGAGCAGGCAAGCTTCATCCAGGCGTTCGCGCGGGTCGGCCTGGTACCCGATCTGGGGGGGATGTACCTGCTTGGCCGGGTCATCGGGATCAACAAGGCCAAGGAATTGTGCTTCACCGCGCGAAAAGTTCTGGCAGAGGAAGCGAAGGCGCTCGGCATCGTCAATCACGTGGTGCCACATGACGAATTATTGGCCGAGGCGCGCGCGATCGCGTCGAAGATCACGGCAGGTTCACCAACCGCGATCAGCATGACCAAGACGCTGCTCAACAAGGCGAGTAACTCCACGCTCGACCAGATGCTCGAATATGAAAGCTATGCGCAGACCGTGGCATATCTGACGCCCGAATATGACGAAGGTGTGCAGGCGTTCCGCGAAAAGCGCGCCCCCGATTTCGCCGGTGCGGCGGCGCGTGCGACAAACCGGAGCTGACATGGACTTCACCTATTCACCCGCCGAGGACGAATTTCGCAACAGCCTGCGGCATTGGCTGGCCGATGCGCTGCCACAGGGCTGGGGCACAACCGTTTTTGAGCCCGAAGACGAAGATGAGCGCGCACAGTTTCGCCTCGACTGGGAACGCAAGCTGTATGCCGGCGGCTGGAGCGGCATCAACTGGCCCAAAGAATATGGCGGCCGCGGAGCCACGCTGGTCGAACGCGCGATCTTTGCTGAGGAAATGGCGCGGGCCAGGGCGCCCGAAGGGCTGAACATTATCGGTCATAACCTGGTCGGGACGACCTTGTTGCACCATGGGACAGAGGCGCAGAAGAAGCGTTTCCTGCCCAAGATCATCTCGTCTGACGAAGTCTGGTGCCAGGGATTTTCAGAGCCCAATGCCGGGTCCGACCTTGCCTCTGTCCGGACGCGCGCCGAGCGCAAGGGCGATGTTTTCGTCGTCAACGGCCAGAAAATCTGGACCAGCTACGCGCAATATTCGCAGTGGTGCTTTGCGCTGGTTCGCACCGATTCCCATGCGAAAAAACATGCCGGCCTCAGCTTTCTGCTGATCGACATGAAGTCGCCGGGCATCTCGATTCGGCCGTTGCGTCAGATATCCGGCGAAAGCGAGTTTAACGAAACCTTCTTTGACGATGTCGAGGTGCCGGTCGAGAATATCGTTGGCGAGATCAATGGCGGCTGGCGCATTGCGATGACCACGCTGGCGTATGAGCGCGGCCCCGAGGACGCACTGGGGCGGCAGATCCGCTTCAAGCAGGAACTCGACAAGCTGCTGATGACGGTTGCCGAGCAGAAACGCGGCGATGGCTATGCAATCGACGATGCCGAGACACGGCAGAAGCTTGCGCGTTCGGTAACCGAGGTGGAGGTTATGCGCCTGAATTCCCTGCGTACCTTCAGCAAATATCTCAACGGCGAAGAACGTGGTCCCGATGCCTCGTTGATCAAGCTCTATTGGAGCCACGCGGCGCAGCGCATGTATGAAACCGCGCTCGATTCGCTGGGCCCGCTCGCGCCCTTGGGCGGTAATGACCCTCGAGCTGCCGGAAGTGGCCGTTTTCAGCTCAGCTGGCTCCAGTCAAAGGCGTTCACCATCTATTCGGGATCGTCGGAAATTCAGCGTAATATCATCGGCGAGCGTATGCTCGGCCTGCCGCGATAGGAGGCCGCTTGTGAATTTCGGGTTTGACGAAGATCAGAAGAGCCTGGCGGACACCGTTGCCCAGCAGCTTGCTGATTTTCCCCGGCTGACCGCGCCGGAGCTGATGCCGTTGGAAGATGATTCGGTGTGGCGCGCGCTCGCCGATCTCGGCTTGTTTGCGTTGCTGGTGCCCGAGCGGAACGAGGGGATCGGTCTGTCGCTCGTCGATCTGGCGCTGGCAGTGGAAGCGCTTGGCGCAGGGCTCGCGCCGCCGTCGGTCGTGTCGACGCTGATCGCGACCGATGCGATCGCGCGGCATGGCTCCGATCTTCAGCAGCGCGCCCTGTTGCCGAAAATTGCCGTGGGTCAGTTGAAGGTGGCGATTGCGCTGTTGGAGTCGGACGCCGGATACGGTGCCGATGCGGTGCGTACTGCGTTCACTGCGGGCACGCTGCGCGGAGAGAAGATACTGGTTGCTGACGCGGCGGCTGCAGACCTTTTGCTGGTCGTTGCACGCGGTGAGGACGGCCCAGTCATCATCATGGTCGACCCCGGCGCCCCCGGGGTCACCCTCCGGCCCCATGATGATCTGGACCCCAGCAGCGGGCATTGCGCGGTGATGTTCGATCGGGTGAAGCTGGGCGATGATGCGGTTCTGGGTCAGGCCGCACCGGCCCGGGCGGTCGATCGGTTGCTGGATGTCGCGGCGACGCTTCATGCGGGTCTGGCGATGGGAATCGCTGGGCTGATGCTCGACAAGGCGGTTGAGTATGCGAAGACGCGGGTGCAGTTCGGCCAGGCAATAGGCGCGTTTCAGGCGATCAAGCATCGCTGCGCCGACATGGCGGTCGCCGTCGAAGCCGGACGATCGGCGGCATATTATGCGTTCTGGACGGCCGCCGAAGAAACGCCCGACCGCGCCCGCGCCTCCTCTATGGCAAAGGCCTATTGCGGCGATGTTGCGCGGCATGTCTGCAACGAAACCATTCAGGTCCATGGCGGCATGGGGTTTACGTGGGAATTGGGTTTGCACCGTTTCCTGCGCCGTTCCAAGGTCATCGAGCATGCCTATGGCGATGCGGCATGGCACAATGAGCGGATCTTGTCCGCGACGCTTGCTACCATGAACGCGGCGCCGCGACGGGATCAGGACGCCGCATGACGGCACTAT
>JAIELC010000103.1 GCA_019753375.1 Sphingomonas sp. | reverse complement strand
CGAATCCGCAGGCCAGCTTCCGCTTTCCGGCGCCAGCCCCAGCGCGCGCCACTCGGCCATCGTCCTCCAGCCGCTGTGCCGCGCAAACACCCGCGCGCAGCGGCTTGGAACGGTATGGCCGGCCATCGCCGATCGATCGAGCCCCGATGGGACCGATACCGCCACGCCCCACGGCTCGCCACGCCGCCAGCCGGCATTGACGAAATAATTGGCGATCGATGCCAGCGTATCCGCTTCATTGCCCCAGATATCGGCCTTGCCGTCCCCATCGCCGTCGCGTGCCAGCCGCAAATATACCGATGGCAGAAATTGCGGATTTCCGGTGGCCCCCGCCCAGCTGCCGATCAGCCGCTCGCGGGGAACGCCGCGATCGATCATCCGCATTGCCGCGATAAATTCACCGGTAAACAGGTCGCGGCGACGCCCTTCATAGGCCAGCGTTGCCAGCGATCGCGGCAAATCAAAGCTGCCGGTGACCGCGCCGTAATTGGTTTCATGCCCCCAAATGGCGACCATGATGCCCTCCGGCACGCCGGTTTCCTGTTCAATCGCGGCCAATCGCGGCCGCAGCGATTGATACACGCTGCGCCCCCGGCTGATCCGGGCGGCATCAACATGCTGCGCCTTATAGGGGGCAAAATCGGGCACGGGGGCGTTGGGATCACTGCCCGGCTGCGCGCGGTCGAGCTGGATAACCCGCTGATTGAGCGTCAGCGTGGGCAAGACGCTGTCGAGCGTTACCGGCGTAACGCCCTGCGCCAGCGCCTGCGTGCGCAGCATCTGGAGAAAGGTCTGGAACGCGTCATCATCCTGCGCGGCTGCCGGGACTGAGGCAGAGGTAAAGAGAACCGCCAGCAGCGCGCTGATCCCGAAATGACGCATCAAGTTGGTTGCACTGGCCATAAAAGTGTTTTGCCACAGCAATGCGTGGACATGAACCCCAATCGACCCCTTGCACAAAAAAACGCGCACGCCATAAGCGGGCACCGCATGATGCCATGCGCGGACAGGTGGCCGAGTGGTTTAAGGCAGCGGTCTTGAAAACCGCCGTGGGTGGAAGCTCACCGTGGGTTCGAATCCCACCCTGTCCGCCAATAGCTAGATGTCATACTCGTCGCGGGGTTTGCCGATGGCGGCGTTGATCGCGACCAGGGCGAGGAAATCATCCTCTTCGAGCGGCTTGGCGAACTGACAGCCGGCTTCGAAATCAGTGGCCCATACGATGGTGGCGCAGTGCTGGCCGATGGTCGGCAGCGTCAGCCAGATCATCGAGCCGATACGCAGCGGTGAATAGGTTTGCAGCTTGGCGCCGTGCGACGAAATATCGATGACCTTGCACAGGGCGCGATCAAAGCCGCCCCTGCCAAGGCGCGCGTCCAGCGACACCGGCGCGCGCAGCACACGGCGTGGCCCGGTTACCTGCGCGGGTTCGAACTCGGCTGCAAACAACATAGGCTTTCCCCGAGAGTGACTTGGGGAAAGCCTATGACGTTAAGGCTAATAGGGCGTTAACGACGTCTGCTAACGCGCATCCGTTATTTCTTGCCGAGCGACAGCCCGCCAAAACGCTTGTTGAAGCGAGCGACCTGGCCGCCAGCGTCGAGCATCTGACCACGACCACCGGTCCAGGCGGGGTGCGCCAGCGGATCGATTTCCAGCGTCATCGTGTCGCCTTCCTTGCCCCAGGTGGAGCGGGTTTCGTACACGGTACCGTCGGTCATCTGGACCTTGATCATGTGGTAATCGGGATGCGTATCTTTTTTCACGGGTCAATGCTCCAATAGCGGCTGGTTCCGACCAGCCTGAATGGCGAGGCGCGGCCCTTAGCAGGGCGGGCGTGGTCCGTCCAGTCCAGCCGGTGATGGTTGATCACCAGCCGGTCGGATGCCCCTTGTTCTGCTTGTCGAGCCAGGCCTTCAACGGCGCGAAATAATCGACGAGTGCTTTGCCCGAAATTTCACGAGAACCCGTAAAGGCTTCCAGCGCCTCGGGCCAGGGTTTGGACTGGCCGAGCGTCAGCATCGCGTTCAAGCGGTCACCCACCTGCTTGTTGGTGTAGAATGAGCAGCGATGCAGTGGCCCCTTCCACCCGGCCTGTTTGCAGGCGGCCTGATAAAACTGAAACTGATAGAGGCGCGCCAGGAAATAGCGTGTGTACGGGACACTTGCCGGAATATGGTATTTGGCGCCGGGATCGAATTTGGTCTCGTCGCGCGCGACCGGCGGCACGATTCCCTGATATTGGCGGCGCAGGTCGTTCCACGCGCCTTCATAATGGTCGGCGGAGATTTTACCGGCAAAGACCCCCCACCGCCATTTGTCGACCAGTAGGCCAAAGGGCAGGAACGCGACTTTGTCCATCGCCTGACGCAGGAGCAGGCCGATGTCCTTGTCCGCGCTGGGCACTTTTACCGGATCGAGCAAGCCGATATCGACCAGATATTGCGGCGTGATTGAAAGGGCGACGAAATCGCCGATTGCCTCATGGAAGCCGTCATTCGCGCCGTTGGCGTAGAGGAGCGACTGATCCTTATAAGCGCGCTGATAGTAATTGTGGCCAAGTTCATGGTGGATCGTGACGAAGTCGTCCGAATTCACCTTGGTGCACATCTTGATGCGGATATCGTCCTTATTGTCGATATCCCAGGCGGATGCGTGGCAAATGACGTCGCGGTCGGCCGGCTTGGTAATCTGCGACCGCGCCCAGAATGTATCAGGCAATGGCTTGAAGCCGAGCGATGAATAAAAACCCTCTCCTTGCTTGACCATCCTGACCGGGTCATAGCCTTTGGCGGTCAGCAGATCGCCGATATCGAAGCCCAGATCCCCCGCCCCCTTGGGCGCGACGATGTCATAGATATTGCCCCATTCCTGCGCCCACATATTGCCAAGCAGGTCGGCCCGGATTGGCCCGGTTTTCGCCTGGACCGCGTCACCATATTTTTCGTTGAGCTTCCAGCGGACATAGGTGTGCAGCGCCAGGTAGAGCGGCTCCACTTCCTTCCACAATTTATCGGTTAGCGCCGCGAACTGATCGGGCGTCATGTCATACCCCGACCGCCACATCGCCCCGACATCGCTATAGCCAAGTTCGGCCGCGCCCTTATTGGCGATCTCGGCCATGCGCTTATAGTCCTGCCGCATCGGCGCGCCGACATTGTCGTGCCAGCTGGTCCACATTTCCTTCAGCTTTGCCGGGTCGCGGGTTGTACCCATGGCGGCCTCGATATCGCTGCCGTTGATCGGCTTGCCATCCAGCAGGCCCGTGCCCTTTCCATAAGACGACGACATCCGGGTCACGATGGTAGACAATTCGTCGGCCGCGCCCGGCGTGGTCGGCGCGGGCAGCGTGATCCCATTGCGGAGCAGATTTAGCTTGCGCATAGTGTCGGCGGACAATCCCGCCACCGCGTTGAATTTCGCCGCTTCCAGCGCCAGCTTGACCGATAGTTCAGTGCCTTCCGCCCCGCTCTTCGCCGCCAGGGCATCGGTATCGTCGGTGATATAAGTCGCGTTGACCCACCCGATGCGGTTGGCATCGAGCGAATAGTCGAACAGCTGCTTTTCGGCGCTGGCGACAAAGGCGTCGGCTTCCGCCGGGGTGGGCGATTGTGGCGCCGAGACGATGGTGGCCGGCGCTGAATCAGCGTCGGCCGCCAGCGCAGGGCTACCCACCAGCACCGTCGCCAGCGCGAGGGATGAAACGGCAATCGGGACAAAACGGATCATGGCTATCCTCGGTAGTTTATTACTTTGATGCTGGCGCCTAGTGCGCCGGTGCGGCCGACCCGGTCAAGCCGCGAGGAAATTCGCAACGGCGTGCCCCAATTCGGGTTTGAGGACGGCGCTCATGTGATTGCCGGGTATCGCCTCGTACCGCGCTTGGGGAAGCAGAGCAGCCAGACGCTCAGCCGACCCATTATCGAAATCGTCGCGGCCTGACAAAACCAGAACGGGCTGCGTGATGGCAGCGAGCTGATCGGGTGGCGTGTCAATGAAGGTGTCGAGAATGCGGACGAGCGCCGCCGTATCGCCGCCGGTCGTCTTCAGGAACGCTTCGGCTCCCCATTCAGGCGTACCGCGTTCGAACGAGCCCGGATTGGTCAGCACGTTGCGGAAAAAAGCGCCTCGGGTCCCTGTGCTCGTCAGCCCTTCATAGCCCATGCCGGAAATGACGACGCGCCTTGGTGCCGCGCCCAGCATCAACATCCGGGCGGTCGTCCGGGCTCCCAGCGAATAGCCGCCAAGATCGAAGTCGCTCAGTCCCAGTTGGCTGATCAAGGCAAGGCCGTCATGCGCCAGCGCGTCGGGCGGATAGGACGCCGCATCATGCGGCTTTGCGCTCACGCCATGGGCGCGCAAATCGGGCATGATCACGCGAAAGCCCCTGGCCGCAATCGCCGCTGCGTGGCCGTATTTGATCCAGTTGGTCACCGCGTCAGAAAAATAGCCATGGAGCAGGACCACCGGCCTGCCCTCCCCCATTTCACGCCACGCCAGCGTGGCACCGTCAAACCCTTTGAAATGGTGGATAGCTGTTTCGGTCATGCCGACTCCTTCGATGGCCCGGTTGGGTTGTCGCGTCATCAACCCCAGCCGGCTCTGGATTTATATAAGTATGCTTATTATATGCTCGCCCATGAGTGATTCACTGGCTTTTTTGATCAGCGATGTTTCGCGGTTGATGCGCAAACGCTTTGACGAGCGCGCGCGCCTGATTGGGGCCACCCGACCGCAATGGCGAACGCTGGCGATGCTGTCGCGACACGAGGGCATTCATCAGGGTGGCCTCGCCGATCTGCTCGAAATCGAACCGATAACCTTGTGCCGCATGATCGACCGGCTGGAAGAAGCTGGCAAGGTAGAGCGGCGGCGCGATCCGGACGATCGTCGCGCGTGGCGCATTTACCTGACCGACAAGGCCTGGCCGATCATCGAACAGCTCCGCGCGATCGCCGATGATCTGATGGGCGAGGCGTTGGTCGGTATCGACGCTGCGCAGCAAGACGTGTTGCGGCAGCAGATGGATATTATTCGCGCCAATCTTGGCGCCGGACAGAATAAGGATGAAGCCGCCAGTGGCTGAAGCGGACCCCCAGAGCAAACCAAAGACGACCGATGCGTCAGCGGTTGGCAAAAGCGACGCGCTGGCAACGGCGCGCCGCGATCCCATCATGACGCGAAAGACGCTGCTGCTGGTCAGCGTCCCGTTGATGATACTGGCGATCGCCGGCTATGTCTGGCTGACAGCGGGCCGGTTTGCGACCACCGACAACGCCTATGTTCAGCAGGACAAGGTATCGGTTTCAAGCGATGTTGCCGGTCGGATCGTTTACGTCGCGGTCCGCGAAAATCAATCGGTCAAGGCCGGCGACCTGTTGTTCCGGATTGACCCGGAACCCTATCGAATTGCGCTTGAGCAAGCCAATGCCGCCATTGCCAGCGCACAGGTGCAGGTCGCGACGCTCAGCTCCAGCTATCGCGGGACCGGCGCTGACATTCAGGCGGCACGCGATCGTATTCAGGCCGCGCAGGAAGATTATGACCGGCAAGCCGAACTGATGAGGCGTGGGTTCACGACGCGCGCGCGGCTCCAGCAATCCGAACATGAGCTTCAACAGGCCCGGGCAGCGCTGGCAAATGCGCTGGCGTCCGCCGACGAAGCCAAGGCCAAGCTGGCGACCGGATCAGCCGTGCCCGGGCTGAACCCGGCGATTGCCGCGGCGATGGCGCAACGTGACAAGGCGGCGCTTGATCTCTCAAGGACCGAGGCGCGTGCGCCGGTTGCAGGGTCGATCAGCCAGTCAGATCGGTTGCAGGTTGGCCAAATGATGATCACCGGCCTGCCGGCGGTCAGCATCGTTGCGAGCAAACAATCCTGGATTGAAGCCAATTTCAAGGAAACCGATCTCAACAAGATGCGACCCGGGCAATCGGCAGAGGTGACGTTTGACGCCTATCCCGGCGTAAAGCTGAAGGCGCATGTGCAAAGCATTGGTGCCGGGACGGGCAGCGAATTTTCGGTCCTCCCCGCACAGAACGCAACCGGCAACTGGGTCAAGGTAACGCAACGGGTGCCCGTCCGGATTGCGCTGGACGAGCCCAGCCCGCGTCCGTTGATTGCCGGGATCTCTGCCAATGTAACGGTCGATCTTCGCGATCATGGCCAGCACCGCTAACCCGGAGCGCGCGATTTCGGCAGCGCCGCCACCCCCGGCTTTTGCGCAGGCCGCGCTGCCGGTTACCAATCGCGGCTTGCTGACGCTTGGCGTCATGGCGGCAACGATCATGCAGATCCTCGATTCGACGATCGCCAATGTGGCCCTGCCCCACATGCAAAGCGCCTTGGGCGGGACATCGGAAACGATCACCTGGGTCCTGACCAGCTACATCGTGGCTTCTGCCATCGCGATCCCGCTCACGGGTTGGCTGTCGGACCGGATCGGATCGCGTAATCTTTTCCTGTCCGCGGTGGCGGGGTTTGTGCTGGCCTCCATGTTGTGCGGGCTGGCTGTGAACCTGACATCGATGGTGGTGTTCCGGATCCTTCAGGGAATCTTTGCCGCGTTCATGAACCCGCTCAGCCAGACGGTGATGCTCGATATCAACCCACCCGACCGGCAGGCGCGCGCCATGTCGATCTGGGGCATGGGGATCATGGTCGGGCCCATCATGGGGCCATTGCTTGGCGGGTGGCTGACCGAAAATTACGATTGGCGGTGGGTATTCTACGTCAATGTGCCGATTGGCGTCGGCTGCTTTGCGATCCTGTGGGCGCTGTTGCCAAGCCGGCCGATCCGCAAGCGCACGTTCGACCTGTTCGGCTTTACGATGCTGGCGATTGCGCTGGCCTCGTTTCAGATCATGCTTGATCGTGGCCAGACCAAGGACTGGTTCGACAGCTGGGAAATCCGCCTTGAGGCGATGCTGGCTGCAAGCAGCGCCTGGATGTTCGTCGTCCATATGCTGACCGGCAAGAATCCCATGTTTGATCGGGCGCTGCTCACCAACCGCAATCTGATGACCGGACTGGGATTCATGCTGGTGGTCGGCATCCTGATGTTCGCAACGATGGCATTGCTGCCGCCGATGCTGCAGCGGCTTTTCGGCTATCCTGTGCTCGATACCGGATTGCTGTTGATGCCGCGCGGAATCGGGATCGTCATGAGCATGGCGGTGGCCGGGCAGGCGATCCAGCGCAATGTCGATCCGCGCTGGCTGGTTGGCACCGGCCTTGTGATCGCCGTCGCGTCGCTATGGCAGATGACGACCTGGACCTTGTTGATGGGGGAAGCCGATTTTGTCTGGACGGGCTTTGTCCAGGGCATCGGGCTGGGACTGGTGTTCATCCCGCTCAACCTGTCGGCATTCAGCACCCTTGCCCCACAGCAACGTACCGAAGGCGCGAGCCTGATGAACCTGTTCCGCAATATCGGCGCGTCCGTCGGCATTTCGGTGGTGACGGCACTGCTTGGGTATAACATCCAGTCAGAGCATATGAGCATCGGCGGCCATGTCACTGCCTACAGCATCAGTTCGGTCGATCCCAGTATTTCGGGCGCGCTCGGATCAACCGGCGAAGGCTTGATGGCGATGGTCGATGCAGAAGTGAATCGGCAGGCCGCGATGATTGCCTATCTCGACGATTTCAAGCTGATGATGATCCTGACGATCATTGCCCTGCCGCTGGTCGTCCTGCTCAAACGCGCGACAAAGCCTCAGCCTGGCGCCAAGGACGAGATGCCGCATGTGGGCTTTGACTAGCCGCCAAGCAGCGCTGCAATGAAATCAGAGGGCGGCGCCGCTTCCCCCCATTGCGGGACATCGTCGGGGATCGTCACCCAGCCCTGCTTGTAGTTGGTAAAAATGTGCGCGCTGCAGACGACCTCCTCGGATCGGTCGATCGTTCCGCCGCGCACAACCGCGATACCGGGTCGAGCGGAATTGGTGTTGTAGATGCGGGCAAAACATTCGCCGCAATAGCGCTGCGCCGAGACGCGGCCTTCGGTAGGGATTTCCCGCACCAAAATCGGTCCCGAAACGGTCAGCATGTCCTCGCGGACCACGGCCTGGACGCTGAACGCACTGCCCGTTGCGCGCTGGCAGATATGGCAATGGCAGGCATAGACCGGTGGCAATTGCTCGATCGCGATCTCATAAGACACCGCGCCGCATCGGCACCGTCCGGTAATCACGCCGCCTTTTTCAGGTGGCGCCGCCCGAGCAGCTCAGCGATCTGCACCGCGTTGAGCGCCGCCCCTTTGCGCAGGTTATCGCTGACGCACCATAATACCAGTCCGTTGTCGACGGTTGGGTCCTCACGCACGCGGCTAACATAGGTTGCATATTCGCCGACGCATTCGACCGGCGTGACATAGCCGCCATCTTCACGCTTATCGACCAGCATCACGCCAGGGGCTTCGCGCAGGATCGACTGTGCCTGTTCCGCCGAAATTTCGTTTTCGAATTCGATCGTGATTGCTTCGCTATGACCGACAAATACCGGCACGCGCACGCACGTGGCGACGACCTTGATCTTGGGATCCAGGATCTTCTTGGTCTCGACGACCATTTTCCACTCTTCCTTGGTAAACCCGTCGTCCAGAAATTTGTCGATATGCGGGATTACGTTGAACGCGATCTGCTTGGTAAACTTCTTTGCTTCTGCCGTATCGCCGACAAAGATGTTGCGTGATTGCTCGAACAGTTCGTCCATGCCGTCCTTGCCGGCGCCCGATACCGACTGATAGGTTGAAACCACCACGCGCTTGATTGTGGCCGCATCATGCAGCGGCTTGAGCGCCACCACCATCTGGGCAGTCGAGCAATTGGGGTTCGCGATGATATTTTTGCGCAGATAGCCGTCGATCGCCTGCGGGTTCACCTCGGGCACGATCAGCGGCACGTCCGGATCCATCCGGTACAGCGACGAATTATCGATCACCGTGCAGCCCGCAGCAGCAAAACGCGGCGCGTGGATCGCGGTTGCTTCGGATCCGATTGCGAACAGGGCCATGTCCCAGCCGCGCGGATCGAAATTGTCGATATTCTGGACCTTCAGCTTGCGTCCGGTATCGCCAAAATCAATCTCGTCGCCCTGGCTGCGCGACGATGCCACCGCCGCGATATCCGCGATCGGGAATTCCCGTTCGGCGAGAATGTTCAGCATTTCGCGACCCACATTGCCCGTGGCACCCGCGACGACGATCCGGTAACCCATGATATCCTCCAGTCAGAGCAGCGCAGATAGCGATGCCCTGGCCGAAAAACCAGCGGCCTTTGCGATCAAGGCTTGGCGGGCGGGCTGTTCTTCACTGTCCGATCGAGGAAGTTCAGGATTGTCGTCCACAAATGCTCGCTGATGCCGGGCCCGCCAACGCGGTGCGTGTTGCCGGGATAGAACATCATTTCGAACGGCTTCGCATTGGCCTGCATCCGGGCAGCGAAGGCGGTCGAGTTATCGAACACCACATTGTCGTCGGACATGCCGTGGATCAGCAATAACGGATCGCTGATATTGGTCGCCTCTCCCAATGCGTTGGATGCGGCATAAGCGGGGCCATCGGCCTGCGGCGTGCCCATATAGCGCTCTGTGTAGGTGGTATCGTACAATTCCCACTTGGTCACCGGCGCTCCAGCGACACCGGCGGCGTAAACGCCTGGGTTCTTCCCCAGCATTTTAAGCGTCATGTACCCGCCATAAGACCAGCCATAAATTGCGATCTTGGCGGGATCGACAAATGACTGTTGCTTGAGCCACATCGCTCCCGCCAGCTGGTCTTCCACTTCGACGCTGCCCATCGCGCGGTAAAGATGGTCTTCAAAGGCCTTGCCGCGGTTGTAGGAGCCGCGATTGTCGATCTGGAAATAAATATATCCGCGATCGACCAGATATTGCGGCAATGCGCCATCCCAGGCGCGCGACACCGTTTGCACATGCGGCCCGCCATAATGCTGAAAGAAAACCGGGTATTTCTTGCCCGGTTCAAGATCGGGCGTGATCATCTCCCAATGCAGCACCGTTCCGTCCGATGCCTTGAGCGTGCCGAACGTCCGCTGCCGGTGGCTGGCCAGATAGGGCGCATAGGGATGGTCCTTGGTCAGCGCATTTTCACTGATCCACCCCAGCCGCTTCCCGGTACCATCGGCGAGGTATATCTGAGGCGGCTGATTGGGGTTGGACCGCGAGATAATGGCCCGGCTCGCCTTGGGGTCCATGCTGGCACTGTTCCACCAACCCGTTTCGGTAAGGCGGGTAATGGTACCGGGATGCGCGATGTCGACGGCGTAGAGCTGCTGCTCCAGCACATCATCCTTGTTGCCCAGGAAATAAACGCGCCCTTTGGCCTCATCGACACCGGCCAGATCGGTCACGACCCAGTCTCCTTTGGTCAGCTGGGTCCATTTGCCTTTGGCGTAATGGTACAGATGTCCATAACCGTCGCGCTCTGACCGCCAAATCATGCTGCCATCGTGCAACAACTGATACGCATCGCTCAGATTGATCCAGCTGCGGTCTCCCGATTTCTCGGTAAACAAAATCGTCGACTTGCCGGTGGACGGATCGACGGACAGCATATCGAGCGTTTTCTGGTCACGGCTCAATCGCTGGACCAGCAGGGCCTTGCCATCGGTGGTCCAGTCGACCCGCGCCAGATAGGTTTCAGGATCGCTGCCCAGATCGACCTTCACCTGGCCGGTGCCGTCCGCCTTCATCACGTACAGGTCGACGAGCGCGTTTGGCGTGCCGGCGGCAGGATAGCGCTGGTCGAAAACCTTGGTCCCGTCCGCGCCAATGGCGGCCCGGGTGACGATCCCCACCGGTGCTTCGTCAAACCGTTCAACCGCAAGCCGCTTGTCGTCCGGCGACCACCAATAGCCCGTGAAACGGGATAATTCTTCCTGCGCCACGAATTCCGCTTCGCCCCAGTGAACGGTGCCTGCCCCACCCTGAGTCACCGCACGCGCCGCGCCGCCCTTTAGGGGCTGCACAACCAGGTTCTGATCGCGCACATAGCTGACAAAGCCGCCCGCCGGGCTGATCGCCGGGTTCAACTGGCCGCCCGGCTGATTGGTCAGGCGCACGACCGTGCCGTCGAGCGACGCGACGAATAGGTCGCCATCAATCGGGACGAGAATTGATTGCCCATCGGGCGCCCAGTCATAGGTGATGATCCCCTTTGATCCGGCAACCCGGGCGCGTTCGCGCTGCATCTTCTCGGCTTCTGAAAGCTCGGCTCCCGATCCGACTTTCTTGGAATCGACCAGCATGAATTCCCGACCGGTTGTGGTGTCGCGCGCCCAAAGGTCAAAGCGGTCCCTTTCATCTGGCCGGGCACGAAGCGAGGTCAGCAATTTACCATCGGGTGATAATTTCAGCGCGCGCGGGGTAGGCCCGGACAGATCAGGACTGGCAAATAGGCGCGAAAGGGTCAGCGGCGTTGCCGCGTTGGTCATTCCCGCATCAGACGTCACCGCATCAGACGTCATCGGGGCGTTGGGATCAGCAGCCATGGCGGGCACGGTGTGACACGCGAGCAAAATGCCCGCCAACAGCCAGGGTTTCGACATCGATCATCTCCAGTCCCGAAGTTGCGGCGCCGCGCGAATGGCGGCGGACGGCGCAACTTATTGCTGGACGGAACGACAACGTAAAGGGGCGCGGAAGTTGCCCTCCGCGCCCCGATGCAATTTTACCGATCGAAAGGGCGGATCAGGCCGCGTCTTCCTGCGGCCGCGCGTCGCGGCGTTCGGCGATACGCGCACGCTTCCCGCGCAGGCCGCGCAGATAATAAAGCTTGGCGCGGCGCACGACACCGCGGCGCACGACTTCGATCGAATCAATGTTCGGCGAATAAAGCGGGAAAACGCGTTCTACGCCTTCGCCGAACGAAATCTTGCGAACGGTGAAGTTGCTGCCCATGCCCTTGTTCGAACGGGCGATGCACACGCCTTCATAATTCTGGACGCGGGTGCGTTCACCTTCGACAACCTTCACGCCAACCTTCAGCGTATCGCCGGGGCGGAAGTCTGGAATCTTTTTGGTTTCCAGAAATTTTGCAATATTCTCGGCTTCAATCTGCTGGATGAGATTCATCTCATTCGTCCTTCATTTCACGCCGCGCGCCAGAGGGAGACTTGACCCGAGCGTCCTCATGACGCTCCCAAAGGTCCGGCCTCCGTAGCCGTGTATCGGTCTCGGCCATGGATTTACGCCATGCCGCGATCCTCGCATGATCCCCCGATCGCAGCACTTCGGGGATCGTGCGCCCTTCCCATTCAACAGGTCGGGTGTAGTGCGGGTATTCGAGCAAGCCGCTTTCGAAGCTTTCGTCATCCCCGCTTGAAGGGGCGCCCATTACGCCGGGAAGCAAGCGAATGCAAGCATCAAGCAGCACCAAAGCCGCCATTTCCCCGCCCGAAAGCACATAATCCCCGATCGAAACCTGCTCAATCGGGCGTGCGTCGAACAATCGCTCGTCAAATCCTTCGAATCGACCACACAGGATGATCACGCCGGGACCTGCGGCAAG
>JAIELC010000067.1 GCA_019753375.1 Sphingomonas sp. | reverse complement strand
AAGCCTGGCGAAGGCGCAAATCGATCTGGGCAAGATCGGGACGCCCGGCAAGCGCGGTTCGGCCATTGAGTGACGACCGGACGGCGGGGCCGAACCCGGAGGGCAACCGCGCAGGATCAGGCTGGAGCGGCGCGCCGTCCGCGTCGCGGAAAAACAGCGACAACGCGTTGCCGGCCGCGGCCAGATCCTGCTCCGCCCGCGCAACCAGCGTTTCGCGGCGCAGAATATTTTGTTCATTTTCGGTCAGGATAATGCTGGGGCGAGCGCCCAGATCGACCTGTCGTTTGAAGCCGCTCTGGCGATCGCGCGCCAGCGTCAGCAGGTCCCGATAGATAGTGAGCCGCAGGCCCGCCGCGACCCATTGATTATAGGCACCGATCGCCCGGCGCTGGACGGCAATCGCGGTCAATAGCTGTTCGGTTTCAGCAATATCGACATCGGTCCGGGCAAGCGTTCGGCCAGCGCGGCGATCATCAATTGCGCGATCGCGCAGCAGCGACAGCACCGCACCAACCTTAATTTCGCCCAGCTGGTTGGTGAAGCGTTCATCCTCATAGATCGGGAAGCGGCCGCTCGAAACGCGGTAGCCGCCATACAGGCTGCCGCCCCAGTTTTCGATCGGACGCGTGACCGTACCCGCGGCATAGGCACCGTCATAGAATCCAGACGCACGCGACTCCGCTTCGCCTTTTACAACGGTATCAAACGCCCCTTCGGCCGACAGCACCTTGCCCTCGGCCTGGCGGACCTTGGCAATTGCTTCCAAAATCTGCGGCGCATGGGTGCGCGATGATTCCAGCACTTCGGCAAGCGTCAGGGGTGTTTGGGCGCTGGCGGGGACCGTGCCCGCCAACATGGCAAGCACGGCAGTCACGGCAAACACGGGGGCAAACAGCAACGCGCGCAGCCGGGCGATGCTATTTCGCATCGAACTTGTCCTTTGCCTTCGACACCGGTTTGTCCGACGCAGGCTGCGACGGCGGGAACTGCAGCGGAAAGTCGTTGAGCTGGCGCCACAGTTCATATCCCGCCGGCACCGTATCCATCAGCACCCACCCGCGGACCTTGGCACCCAATCGGACAAAGGGTTCCTTTGGCCATGGACCACGATCGGGGGCGGGCTCGACAAGAATCCGGAACAGGCCGTTTTCGGACGCCGACAAATCAATTGCCCGGACGCGACCATCGAACATGCCCTGGGCAACCGAGGGCCAGCCGCTGAACTGGATGGCGGGCCAGCCTTCAAACGCCAGGCGCACGCGGCGGCCGGGCTTGACGAGCGGCACGTCGCGGCCATCGACATAGAGCTCCACCGCGCGCGACGATTCTTCCGGCGCGAAGGTAGCGAGCATATCGCCCTGCTTGACCATGGTCGCATTGTCACCGGCGTTGATGCGCATGATCCGCCCAGCGCGCGGCGCGCGCACGATCTGCGCCGATTGGCGGCTGAGATCGATATCGACCTTGTTGATCGCCGCGCGGCTGGCGGCAATCTTGGCATTATAGTCAGCAACCTTGATCTGCGCGGCTTCATAATCGCGCCGCGCGGTCAGCCCTTCGCGAAAGAGCGCGCCGGTACGCTGGACATCGAGCATGGCGGTGCGAGCGGCCTGCTCCGCCGCCGCGATTTCGGCAACTTTCTGGGCCCGCTCGGCGCGAATACGGTCAAGCAGCATCGGGTCATTGTCGATAATCCGGGCGATCGGGTCACCGCGCTGCACCAGACTGCCGTCGGTAACATACCATTGTTCGATCCGGCCGGCGACCAGGGCGGTTACGTTCTGCACCCGGTCGCGGGGATTAAGCGCAATGACCGATCCGGTGCCTGGGGCGGTCTGCACCCAGGGAATATAGACCAGGCCAATGATGCAAAGGACAATACCAAATCCCAGCATCATCGCGAGCGCGCGCACGACGTGGGGTGTGCGCAGGCCGCGCAGCGTGGCGAAGCGGCCCAGTTCCTCAGCGTGGGCCTGCATTGCCATCCTCCCCGGCTGGTCGACGCAGCGCATCAAACGCGGCTTTTTCACTGGCGATCACTTGCCGCGCGGCACCGAGCCAGAAATACCCGTCGAGCACTGGCGGCTGCTGTCGGTTTGTGAAGTAGATAAGGCTGCCGGGCATATCGCGCATGGCGTCAAGCAATCGCTGCAAAACGTCGCCCGGCACCATGTCAAACAGCGGCGACAGCACCAGCAGCTTTGGCCGGGCAAGGATGGCACCGGCTAGCTTCAGGCGCATCATTTCCGGCAACGACAGCGGCCAGCCGGTCGACGCGACAAGGGTGTCGAGTCCATTCGGCAATGCGCCGATGCGCGCCGCAAGGCCAACCATCGCAATTGCCTCCATCATGTAATGATGGCCGCCATCGGGCGCGCACAACGCCAGATAGTCGCGGATCGAACATTCGACGATGGTCGGCCGGTCGAGGACGATCACATCGCTGCGAAGTTCATAGGCGTCGAGCGCGCCAAGTTCGATCCCGCCCAATGTTATGAAACCCTGATCGGGCACACGGTGCCGCTTTAGCAGCAAGGTAAAGGCGCGTTGGGTATCCGGGTCGGCATCCGCAATCAGCCGAGCCCGCTGGGGAATCGTGCAATTGATAACGGCATTACCCAGCCTGACGCCGGAAAACGTCAGGTCCCCGGTACCGTCGGCCGTCGCGCTGACGCGTCCCGGTATCTCTTGCGGGATCGCATAGAGCAGGTTGAGCTCCTCAACCGCGGTCACAAGATCATAAAAAATGTCGAGATAGGGCCCAAGCTGGGAGGCCCCGTAAAAGATGCTCGACAAGATCAGTTCCGCCGCCACGAGCTGGCCGATCGACAATTGCCCCTGGATCACCAGCCAGCCGCCAAGCGCCAGCAATCCTGCGCTGGCAATCGCATAAAGCACCAGAAAGGCAACGGTCTGGGTAAAGCTGTAGCGCAGATGCCGTCGATATTCAGTGACATAGCGCGCCGTCAGCGCTTCGGATCGGTCGATCGCATAGCTTAGATGGCGGCTCGATTTGTAAAAACCGTTCGATGCGCCGACGCTTTCGAGCCAATGCGCGGTGTCGTATTTCGCGTGGCTCAGCGCAACCGCGGTGGTCATCGCGCCGCGGGACCAAAGTCGCCAGATCGTCCAGGCGAGCAGGATGAACAGCAGGTTGAAGCCGAGGAAAAACGGGTGATAAAATGATGTGACCACAAAGCCGACCGCGGACTGCAACAGGATCGTGAACAACCCGATCAGCAGCGACGGCACCGCCTTTTGCAGGTTCATCGCCTCAAAATACCGGTTGAACAGGTCGCCCTTGCGATCATCGCCAAAGAACGGGTTGCGGGCATGCACCGCGCGCAGCGTGATTTCGGCAACCAGCTGCGCAAAGATGCGCTGGCGGAACAATTCCATCAGATAGGCCCGCATCGCGCTGAGCCCGGCCGACAGCATGAGCAGGACAAACAGGATCGCCGCCAGCGTGAACAATGGTGCGGGCAGCGCGGTGTTGGCAACGCTGTTGATCAGCATCTGCACCGATATCGGCGTGGCCAGCGACAACAGGCTGATGCCGATGCCATAAATGATGGCGAGCGCAAAAAACCCGCGCTGGGGCGCCAGGATTGGCGTTGCCCAGCGGATGACATCACGCAGCCGAACGCTGCTGGAAGAATCGCCTGCCATAAATGCCTCGCGCGCCCTGGCCTAAATCAAAATATGGCCGAACCCGACCGTCCCAGACAAGCAATGTAACAGATCACCGGACGAAATATCTGTCATGCACGGTCGGAATCCGGGTTTTGACGGCAATCACACAAAAAGCGCAGGGCAAGCCGGAGGGAAGCTCACCCTGCAAGTTTTCGGGGCGGGGTAGGTGAGAGGGTCAGCTACCTGCCGCCGGTTTTGGCACCTCGGCGGTGGGGGCCGACTTCTCGGACATCGACTTGGTGGTGTTGACCGGCTTTTGATCGGTGCAGCGCATGACTGTGCTGATCATGCCCTTGCCCGGGGGGACCGGCAGGTGATGCAGCGCGCAACGCGGGGCGGCAGAGTCGGTCTCGGTGGCTGGCGCCGAAGCGGGAGCTGCGACCATGGCCAGCAGAGAAGCCAAAATGATCATTATCGGGTTCCTTCATCCAGGGTCGCGGTCCGCGCCCGGTACTGGACGTCAGATAGGCGCTGGGCCTTTCCCGAATTTCACTCGATTGTTACAAATTATTGCTATCCAGCAAAGTCGGACAGCTTTCGTTGACGCGCCCGATTGGCAGACATAGGCCAGCGCAATGACGATCGCGCCAACCATTGTTTTGGTCGAAGACGACCCCGGGCTGCGCACGCTGACCGCCCGCGCCTTGCAGGAAAACGGCTATGCGGTGCGCACCGCCGCCGCCGCGCCCGAAATGTGGCTGGCGATGGAAGCGGGCCGCGTCGACCTCGTATTGCTCGATATCATGCTGCCGGGCACCGATGGAATCGAACTTTGCCGGCGCCTGCGCCAGACCAGCGATGTCCCCATTATTTTCATCAGCGCGCGCGCGACCGAAACTGATCGGGTGATCGGGCTCGAACTCGGCGCCGATGATTATCTGGGCAAACCCTTTGGGACGCGCGAACTGATCGCCCGGGTGCGCGCGCTGTTGCGGCGTACGTCGGCTGAACCCCGGACCGAGCAGCGCAGCAAGGGGCTGATCCGCTTCGACGGCTGGACCGTCATCTTGGCGCGGCGCGAGCTTTTGTCGCCCACCGGGGCCTCGATTGAACTGACCGGCGCCGAATTCGATCTGCTGGTCAGCATGATCGACCATAGCGGTCGGGTGATTGCGCGCGAACGGCTGATTGAATTGTCACGCACGCGGATTGGCGATAGTTCTGATCGCAGCGTCGATGTTCTGGTCAGCCGGTTGCGCCGCAAGCTTTCGGTCGACGGGCACGATGCCCCGATCGTTACCGTGCGCGGGATAGGATATATGTTCAACGCAACCGTCAGCCGCGAATGAGCCGATTTGGCATCCGCCCGTTCGGATTGATCGGGCAGATTATTGCCATATTGCTGATCGCGGTGGTCACAGAGTTTGTGGCGAGCACCATGTTGTACGAGCGGGCGAGCGAGTTCTCCGTCCGCGACGACGAGGCAAGGCGACTGGGCGAACATCTGGTGATTGCCCGCCAGTTGCTGGAAAAGACGCCCGCCGCGCGCCGACCCGCGATCGCGGCATCGCTGTCGACGGATCATTATGTGACAGGCTGGGCCCCCCGGCCCCCCGCACCAGCGGCGGATGCGCTGACCCTGATGCGGAGCCAGATCATTGCCTGGGAGCCCTCGCTCAGCTCCACCGACTTGCGGCTTGCCCGGCGCACCGACGGCCTTGCGACCCGCGTGGCCGGGGGGCTGGTGCTTGCCGATGGCAGCTGGCTGTCCTTTCGGATGCAACGCGCGCTGAGCGGCGAGGACTGGTGGCATGGCCGTATCCTGCTGGCCGCCGTGCTGGCGCTGTTGGTGATCGGATCGGCAAGCCTGCTGATCCGCGCCGCGCTCCACCCGCTCCGGCGGCTCGCGCGCGCGGCCGATCGATTTGGGACCGGCGGCCCCGAACTGGTGGGTGAAGCCGGACCCATCGAAATCCGTCAGGTCATCGCTGCGTTCAACCGCATGCAATCGCGCATTCAGCGGCTGATTGGCGAACGCACCGAAGCGCTGGCGGCGGTGGGCCATGACTTGCGAACACCCCTCGCGCGGCTGCGGCTGCGCACCGACAATGTCGATAATGCCGTTCTGCGCGCCACAATCGGCAACGATATTGCCGAAATGGAAGCGATGGTCACCTCGCTGCTGGCCTATCTGGGCGGCGAAAACGACCCCGAGACGCCGACGCTGACCGACATTGCCGTGCTGTGCGCAACCTTGGTCGACGATGCCACCGATCACGGCTATCCGGTCAGCTATCATGGCCCCGATCATTGCGAGACGCGGGTCCGGCGCGGCAGTCTGAAACGCGCCGTATCGAACCTGCTGGAAAATGCGGTCCATTACGGATCAACGATTTCGCTAAGCCTGACGGTGACCGATCAGGCAATCGTCATTGCCGTTGACGATGATGGCCCCGGCATTCCCGAAGAAGCGCTGGAAACGGTGCTGCAACCCTTTGCCCGGCTCGACGCGGCACGGCGGCGCGACACGGTCGGCCTCGGCCTGGGGCTAGCAATCGTCGCGCGCGTGGTGGCGGTGGAAGGCGGCACCCTGAAACTCAGCAATCGCCCCAAAGGCGGTCTGCGCGCGGAAATCAGTCTCCCGCGCGCGATCTAAGGTACCGTGCGCGCGTTTCGCAGGTGAGCGATTACGGCGATATCGGCGGGCAGGCAGCGGGTTTGCCACGGGCTGTTTCCGATACGTTACCGATATATCCAAGGCCATCGGTGGCGGAAACGGAGTCCGCAGAACGTTCCAGAAAATTATTATTTTTCAACATGTGGTTTGGAACAAAGCAGAATTCTGCTCCCACCCCCGCTCCCACATTTGGCCAATCGACATCCAGACCGACCGAAATTTTGGGGTGATTTGAGCGCCTGTTTCGACCTTGGCGCGGCAGTCCGACATGGGCAATCCCGGTCGCCAATTTGCCGATTCTCGACCCTATTTCCCGGCCTCGTTGAGGCTCGCTTCGAAGCGGGCAATGGCAGCCATGATGTCATCGAAAGCGGGTGTCTTGCCGAAGATCATTCCCGACATGGCGCGATAGTCTGCTCGCAGGGCCGCGAGCATGGCTTCGCTCGGTGTCAGTGTGAACGTGCCGGGCCTTGCTTCGGCAAGATCGAAGTCCTTCCGGTAGAAGAACATGGCGGCATGGGCGATGCAGTCGGTGGCCAGCGCCAAATCGCCGGACGCCTGTTCGCCGATGGGCGAGTCCAGCAGCCGGTAGAGGTCGTAATAGTGGCGCGACACGCGCTGGCCTGCGCCGCGCAGCTCGCCGCGATGATCAAACCATCGCCGCGTTCCGTGAAGGATCACGACCTTGTCCCAAAACGTGCGGGCCGGATCGACGATAGAGTAACGTTCGGCACGGTGAGGTCGAGCTGCCCGGCGTCGCCGGCAACATATGGCGTGATGCGATGCGTCTGGTGAGGGTCGAGTGCCGACTTTGCGCCTGACTCGATCTTGACGGCGCTGCGGATATACGGGGTGGGCTCGGTGGTCACCGGATACCAGAGCAATAGCGTCTGCTTGTCGGGATCGTCAGGATCGGCCTCGATCCGGGCCGCGTCGGCAGCCAGTGCTGCGGCGGCCAGCCTTTCCGATATCAGCTCGGCCAGCGTCTCGCGAAGCTCGCCGTTGATATAAGCCTGACAGGCCTCGCGAATGGCATCGAGTTTCGCCTCGCGCTGCTTGCCGGACAGCGCGGCGAGTTCGGCAACGTCGGCGGGCTCGCCAATGTCCTGGCGGAAAACCGTAACGTCGATGTCTTCGGAGAAGCGCTCGATCAGCGCGAAGCCCTTGGACAGCGAGGTTCCGCCCTTGAACAACAGGCGCGGGCCATCGGTGATCCCGTTGAACAGCAGGTCGAGGGTCCAGCAGACCCAGAAATCCTTTTCGATGTTCGGGGCGCTGGTGCCGATCCGCTGCGCGGTCGCTTGGAAGAGGTCGCGGCGCACATCGGCTCCGGCGGCAAGAATGGCCTGATAACCGTCTGCCATGATCATTGCACGGTGGTGCGGGCTAACTGGCGGGGCATGAGTGGTCTCAGAAAATCCTGCATCCATCCGGGCAGCGCCGACCAGCCCGCAAACAGGTCGTCGGCCAGCGCATCATGATCGTCCCTGGCATGCAGAATCCGGCGGACCTTGGCCTCGATGATCTCCCGTTCGCCTGGGCGCGACAGGATGTCATGGAGCCAGTGCAATGCCTGGACGAGCCGCATCGCAGGCCGTCCGGCCCAGAACAGCTTGCTCGTCGTCGTCGGCCTGAACTCGATCCGCATCTTGCCAAGCTCGATCGCTTTGAGGCGGCGCTCGGTATGGGCGATCACCTTGGAGGGCACGGCGTCGGTCAGCCCAAGGTCGTTGGCGGCGGTCATGCCATCGACAATGACGCGAAGCTGATCGCGCCGCGCGATAGCGTCGATCACCGCGCGCGGATTGGGCACGCTTGCCTTACCGGTCAGGGGGTTGAATCCCGGCTTGTCGTACAGGCCGCGATCAATCCGCCGCAGAATGTCCTCGTTGGTCAGGCGTTGGAGCGTCTTGTCGATGGTTGGCCGTGCGCCAAGATCGGCGAAATCGACCGGCGTCCATACGCGGGCGGCATTGGCTTCAAGCCGTTGGAGAATGGAATCGCGAACAGAGGCCATGTCCGAAACTCGTATATCTTTTTCGGACAATTGTCGATTCTGACCTGTTCGGAAAACGGTTTTCATCAACACAAGCCAGCATAAATGCGTCTGAGACGTCTGCTGAATGGCGGGTTCCTGACGAAAATATGGAGGCTGCCTCTTATCCTTGAAAAGCAGATTCGTTCAGCCGTTAGTCTTGGGGTATACGCTAGGGTACATCACGGGGTACGTCGGAGGTGCTCGACCTTGCCAAGGGCTCTGATTTAACTAATCTTTTGATAGCTTCAGAACGTTGGCGGTGTGTGTAGTCGTCGGCGAACGAGGCTCGCTTTCCCTGTTATCAGGGAAAATAGCGCGGTGAGCATCACCAAACCGCGCTTTCTCAACGTCTCGTCGACGAACGAGTCTGATTTCCCTGCATAAATCCGCGCCTGTTGGACGATCGGTAACAGGGAAGACATAGACGTCGTTCAGCGAACAATAGCGGTTGATCAGGGAACAAGGTGACGTGGCGAAACTGACCCGCGAAGAGCTCTATGCGCTTGTCTGGGATCGCCCCATGACGAGGCTGGCCCAGGAATTCGGGCTATCGGATCTAGCCTTGCACAAGATCTGCCGAAAGCATGAAATCCCGACGCCACCGTTGGGATACTGGGCAAAGAAGGCGCACGGGAAGCCGGTGACCAACACGCCGTTGCCGAAAGCGCGAGGCGCAAACAGTCAGTATCATATCATCATTCGTGAGGGTGCCGGGTCGGCAGAAAGCGAAGCGGCCGCCACGGCCCGGGCGCGAGTCCATCAAGCCATTGTCGGTCGGCCGGAACAGGAGCCAGATGAAGTCGACGATCCGATACTTCGTCGCACAATTGACCATCTGTCCAAGGTCAAGGCTGATCGCTCAGGCCTTGCGAAGATCGAAGGGAAGAACTTGATCACGGTCGCCGTCCGCCCAGAATCGGCGGCGCGCGCTCAACAGGTCCTGGGAGCGCTGGTTCGAAGCGCCCGAGCAGCCGGGATTACGCTGGCTGCGGGAGAGCGCGGTGCGGTGTGGCGTGCCGAAGGTGAGGAAGTCTCTTTCGATCTCGCCGAGGTGGCCGACCGCGTCGCGCATGTCCCCACCGAGGCCGAATTGAAGGCTGTAGCGAAATGGGAGGCTGAGCGCGAAGCCTATCGGAAACGGACCGGCTACGATCGGGACTGGGGCTGCCCGCACATTCCGAAGTGGGAGGAGCGATATCAGGGTCGCCTGGCGATAAGACTCGAGGAAGTGCGGATCCGGACAGAGAACCAATATTGGGGTCCCACCATCCGGGGGAAGTTCGCGGATGCCAAAAACCGGGATGTCATCAAGTCGATCCCGAAGATCGTTTCCAGCATCGCCGCGATCGCTGTCGCGAAGCGGGAGAACCGCGAGGCTGATGAACGTCGCCGGCTGGCACGCGAGGAAGCCGAACGCCGCCGCGTCGAGGGCGAACGGCGTGCTGAACTCGAGCGCAAACGTAATGCCATGTTGGAAAAACTGGTGACCGAGCATGAGGAAGCGGTCCGGTTGGAAGGCTATCTGTTGTCCTTGGAACAAATGGTCGATGGTCGGCACGTTCCGGAGCAGGTCGCGAGGTTCATGAACTGGCTGAGGGAAAGACTGGAACGGCTGCGGGCTGCTTCGACATCAGAGTCAATTGATGCGCGGCTTGCCCGCGAAAAGCTTTTTGACGCTGAATGAAGACGGTCAGGAGCTCTGACCACAACCATCCAGCAAGGCATGCCAGTTCGCGTGGAAGGCCTCTTATGTGTCGGCGCTGCGCAAATATGCTTGAAGCCTCGCGGTCACAATCTCGCGATCGCGGCTGTTTCGCATCAGGCGACCGCCGCTTGTATGATCGAACGCCGCATAATCGAAGATAACCAGTCCATAGCCATGCCTCGGCAACAGGGTGCGGCGATAGTCATCATACCGCCGTCGTTGCTCGCCGCGCGGCACGCCCGACACCGTAACCCGGTCATCGAACAGCTTCATGCGCTGGGTATGCTGCCGCTCGTGGTATTCGATCACGAGGCGAAGATCGTGATAATATGCATCTACGGGAAGTAATGACCGTCGGTCAGAGGGCCCCGGATCGCCCTGCAGAAACGGAAAACGGTGCTGGCGTGAAGCCTTCCTGCCGAGGACCGCGTCGCAGATGTCGATGATCCAGGCCTCATCGCTGCTCGCTCTGACGGATGACGGCGAGCGGTTAAGTGCCTTACCAATGGCGGGCTTGATCCCCCTGCCATGGGCGAGCGTATCAAGAACTCGTGTCATGTCGGCGTGCTCGGCACTGCCGATGCGAACCTCCCAGCGGCCGTTATGGGAATGCCATTGCAGCCCGGCACCTCGAAGCGCGGCACGGAACCGTTTTGGATCGATGCCCCGGGATCGGGCCATCTCGACGGCCGATGTGATGGTTGCCTTCGTTGTCATCTGTGACCTGCCCTGATCGATACCCGCAAGCAACCATCTTGAAGCGTAATTTTTGCCTGGAGACATCAGCAAATACCTGATGCAATATTCCGGTCGCTAGAATACTGCCTGGGTAATAGTTGAGCTTAGGGGGGGCATGGCTGAAAAGACCAACAAGCTCACGGTCGGCCTCATAAGGGCCGACCTGACGGAACTTGACGAGATCGTGAAACCCGATGTTCAGGGCATTGCGGTCGAGGAGGTGGGCACGTTCTTCACCGAGCGATCCCGGCCACGCCCACCAGACTGGATCACCGACTTTTTCGGCAACGTGCTTGGCGATAATCTCGGCATAATCACGTCAAGCGCAAAGGGCGTTCTGCTCGTGCCCGTGGCTGACGGAAACGCAACCCGCACCTTTGCGGTCATCTTCGGGCATGGACGTCACTTGTTGCGGGATGGAGTACTCGAAGAGCTTTTCGGCCTAAAGGTCGTACTCAACAGCGTCGACCCGGACAGCCTTCGCAGCATCGACAAGACCGCCCTCGGATCTGTTCCGAAGCAGAGTCGGGAGCAGATCAGTCGAGAAGGCGGTGCGGCCAGCTTTGGTATCGATATTGAGCAGGACCTGGTGAATTCCGTTACCGGGAAGTCCCGCATCGAGCGATTTGGCCGGACGATTACGGGGCGCGACACCTTTTCGGCCTCCGCGAAATTCGACGTGCGGGATGTCGTTGATTTCCTGACCGAGGCCCTCGAGCAGTCCAGGAAGGAAACGTACAAGGACCGCTTCGACTGGATCGACCAGATCAAGGAAGTGCGGTCCAGGAACGCCATCGACGCGCTCAACAACGAACTTGTGCGCCGACTTCAGGCGGGTGAACTGGATCACATATGGATGGCTCCCCCGGATATCATCGACTGGGCGGATGCGAAGGGCTTCCGATATCTTCGCAAGCGGTCACCCTTGTTCCCCGACCTGGATGTTGCTGATCTCATCAGCGCCGCCGGCGATCACGCAGTCGGCCTCGAGTGGCTAAAGAATTCGAATATCCTGCTTGTATCAGCTGCGAGCGATGACGTTGTCGGCCGCCCGTGGCCGGCATACAAATGCATATATGCCGAGATCGAGATCGACGGTGCGATGCATGTTCTGAATGCGGGCAAATGGTTCCAGGTCGCTGGGGATTTCACAGCACTGGTCAACGCCGATTTCGAAGGCACCCCAGAATGCCCGATCGAACTGCCCGAATATCGGCATGGCAATGAAAATCTGTACAATCTGGACGTGACCGCCGCCTTGCCTGGCTCACATTGCATGGATGCCGACCTGATCATGCATGGTTGAGGCCAGAGCAGGATCGAGTTCTGCGACGTGCTAACCTCCGACAAGGTTCTGTTGCACGTGAAGCGATACAGCGGATCTGCGCAGCTCAGCCATCTGTTCTCGCAAGGTGTGGTGTCGGCGGAGCTGTTACTATCCGACGCCGAATTTCGTAGAAAGCTGAATGATAAGCTGCCTGACGCCCACAGGCTTGCCGATTGCAATGCCCGGCCCGACCCCGCGCAGTATGAAGTTGTCTTTGTCGTCATCAGCAAATCGGCCAACCCACTCAACCTTCCCTTCTTCAGCAAGGTGAGTCTGCGAAATGCACGGCGAAGGCTTCTGGCCTATGGATTTAGGGTATCAAGAAAGAAGGTGCGCGCTATCGCGAACGAAGCCGCATGACGCGCTTGGACGACGCCGCATTTCAGGCAGCGCCGGCCTTGAGCAAACGCCCTGAACAGCTTATGGTGCTCAAGCCTTAGACGGGACTGACGACGCGCGGCATGGGCCGTGATGATCGCGCCGTTGCAGGGCGGTCCAGCTGGACATGGGTTCGGCCCCGCCCGGGAAGGTCCACCGCC
>JAIELC010000034.1 GCA_019753375.1 Sphingomonas sp. | reverse complement strand
GATCGCGCTGATGCTCGCCGAGCAAGCCATAGCGGCGGACGACGCGTGGAACGCCGCGCATGTCGATGAAATCTGGCAGGCCGAACAATGGGGCCAGGATGATCTGGCGGCCGGCGCGCGCGATGTACGACGCCGTGATTTCGACGCAGCGGTCAGGTTTCTCGCCTTGCTGCGCTAGCGACCATGCCGGACCCGGCAGCACCCCGATCGCCACCATCAGCGATACAGCAGATGCAGCGCTTGCGCCTTACTTCATCAGTTTGCGAATGAAGCCGATCAACCCGGTCTGGCGGGATCGCTTAAGCCGCTCTGCCGCCAAAATCGTCTTTACGTCGCGGAAGCATTGCTCAACATCGTCGTTGACCAGCACATAGTCATACCCATCCCAATGGCTGACTTCGGACGCGGCGCGCTGCATGCGCGCATCGATAACCGCCGTTGAATCGGTCTTGCGATCGATCAGCCGCTGGTGCAGCTCCTCCATCGACGGCGGCAGAATGAACACCCTGACCACGTCGCCCCCGGCAATCTGAAACAATTGCTGCGCGCCCTGCCAGTCAATATCGAACAGGACATCCTTGCCCGCGCGCAGCATGGCGTCGACCTGCGCCTTTGGCGTGCCATAGCGATGGTCGAAGACATGGGCCCATTCCAGAAACTCGTGGTCGGCAACCATGTCGCGGAACTGTTCGACGCTGACGAAATGATAATCGGTGCCGTCGCGCTCGCCGCGCCGAATCGGCCGGGTGGTAGCCGAAACCGACATTGCCAGATCGGGCTCATCGGCAAGCAACTTGCGGGCAATGGTCGATTTACCGGCGCCTGATGGAGACGACAGAACGAACAAGACGCCCCGGCGGTTGAATCCGTGCAAGTCGTGGTCGGCAGCGTCCATGGCCGCTAGTGGCGCGCTGCGCCGCAAGCGTCAAGCCGGTCAAAGGCTCAATGCCCGACCATATCCTCTGGCCGAACCAATCGATCAAAGGTCGCTTCATCGACCAAACCCAGCGCCAGGCCGGCCTGTTTTAACGTCATGTCATGCGCATGGGCGTGCTTGGCGATTTTTGCCGCATTGTCATACCCAATTTCTGGCGCAAGCGCGGTGACGAGCATCAGCGACCGGTCAACCAGTTCGGCGATGCGCGCGCGATTGGGCGCGATGCCGTCAACGCACCGCTCGGCAAAACTGGTCATGCCGGTGCTCAGCAGGTCGATCGAGCGGAGAATATTATGGGCGATCAGGGGCTTGAAGACGTTGAGTTCAAGCTGTCCCTGCATCCCGCCAACCGTGATCGCCAGGTGATTGCCGATGACCTGCGCGGCCACCATCGTCAGCATCTCGCACTGGGTCGGGTTGACCTTGCCGGGCATGATCGAACTGCCGGGCTCGTTTTCGGGCAGGCTGAGCTCGCCGAGCCCCGATCGTGGGCCGGAACCGAGCAAGCGGATATCGTTGGCGATTTTGGTCAGCGATACGGCCAGCGTGTTCATCCGGCCCGAAAACTCGACCAGCGTGTCGTTGCTGGCCAGCGCCTCGAACTTGTTGGGCGCCGTTTCAAAGGGCAGGCCGGTGATGGCAGCGATTTCAGCCGCGATTGCCTCGGCAAATCCCGGTGGCGCATTCAGGCCGGTGCCAACGGCCGTCCCGCCCTGCGCCAGCCTGCCCAGGCCGTGCTCAATCAACGGCGCCATCCGGGTCCGCGCCAACCGAAGCTGCGCATAATAGCCGGAGAATTCCTGCCCCAGCGTGATCGGCGTGGCGTCCTGCAAATGCGTCCGGCCGATTTTGACAATATCGCCCCAGGCCTTTGCCTTGGCGAGCAGCGCGGCTTCCAGCCGGGCGAGTGCCGGGATCAGGGTGCGGGTAGCGGCCACCGCCGCCGCGATATGCATGGCGGTCGGAAAGCTGTCGTTGGACGACTGGCTCATATTGACATGGTCATTGGGATGGACCGGCGATTTGCCACCGCGCTTGCCGGTCAGCGCCTCGTTGGCGCGGCCCGCAATCACTTCGTTGACGTTCATGTTGGTCTGGGTCCCGCTGCCGGTCTGCCAGATGACCAGCGGGAACTGGTCATCAAGCGTGCCCGCCGCCACCTCTGCCGCCGCCGCTTCGATCGCATCGGCCAGCTCGCCCGCCAGACCGTGCCGGCGGTTCACCCGCGCTGCGGCCTGTTTGACGATGGCGAGGGCATGAACAATGCCAATCGGCATGCGTTCGCGGTCGCCGAACGGAAAATTGTCGATGCTGCGCTGGGTCTGCGCGCCCCAATAAGCATCGGCGGGCACGTCGTTGGGGCCAAACGAATCGGTTTCGGTGCGCATCGTCATCAATCGTGACTCCAAAAAGCCGTCAGTCGTTCAGCCGTTTCGACAGGAAAAAGCGGGTATGGCCGGGGGGATAATCGGCAATTTCGCCAAATATCCGATAGCCCAGCTTTTCGTAAAACCCCTGCGCCTGAAAACTATAGGTGTCGAGCCACACGCCGACACAGCCAAGCCGCCGCGCTTCGGCTTCGGCTGCGGCCATGAGCGCCCGTCCCAGCCCCTTGCCCCTGCGATCCGGCGGCAGCGCAAGATATTGGATGAACAGCCACTGATAGCCGACCGCGCCCCACAGTCCGCCGACCACCTTGCCATCATCATCGCGGATGACAATGGCGACGGGCGCGCGCACTGTCGGACCCGTCGCCCTGTCATTATGCGCAGCAAGCGGGGCGAGGATCGCGTCACGCTCGGCATCACCGGGCGTCGCCACCACCTCGACATGGGTCATTTCTTGCGCTTGAAATCCACCGACACGACATTCGATCCATCAGCCGGCGGCGGCGTATCCTGCCCATCATTTTCGGCTTCGTCATGCGGCTCTGCATCGTCAGGCATGTCGAGCGCCTGGAAGCGAAGCTCAAAATGCACCGCCGGATCCTGAAATCCGGTGATCGCGGCATAGGGGATCGTCAGTTTCGACGCGACCTGATTGAAACTGAGCCCGACTGAAAAGCGGGTATCGTCGACGAGCAGATCCCAGAAACGGTTCTGGAGGACAATGGTCATCTCGTCGGGAAAGCGCTCCATCAGCCGATCGGGGATTTCAACCCCGGGCGCCTGCGTCTTGAAGGTGATGTAAAAATGATGCTCGCCCGGCAAGCCGCCATTTTCGGCAACCGAACCGAGCACTCGGCCGACCACCGCGCGCAGCGCCTCCTGGACGATTTCGTCATAGGGAATCAGGCTGTCGGGCATATCGGCTGTCATAACCCTTGGACTAGCGCGCTATTCCCCCCGGTCAAGATTGATGCGTCAAGATTGATGCGTCAAGATTGCACCACAGGCGCAACGCGCTATGGGGGGCCAATGCGCACCGCGACCATCTCGCGCTCCACCAAGGAGACGTCGATCGACGTGACCGTCAATCTTGACGGCACCGGTTCCTACACGGTTTCGACGGGAATCGGCTTTCTCGACCATATGCTCGAACAATTATCGCGGCATTCGCTGATCGATCTGGGCGTCAAGGCGGTCGGCGACCTGCATATCGACCAACACCACACGGTCGAGGATACCGGCATTGCGATTGGCGAGGCGGTCGCCCAGGCGCTGGGCGACAAGGCCGGCATCCGCCGCTATGGCGACGCTTTGTCGCCAATGGATGAAACGCTGACCCGCGTTGCTCTCGACATTTCCGGGCGGCCCTATCTCGTCTGGAAGACCAGTTTCACGACGATGCGGCTGGGCGAAATGGATACCGAACTGTTCGAACACTGGTTCCACAGCTTTGCCGGATCTGCCGGCATCACGCTGCACGTCGAGACGCTCTACGGCCAGAATAACCACCACATTATCGAAAGCGCCTTCAAGGGGCTGGCCCGGGCACTGCGCACCGCCGTCGAGATTGATCCACGCAAGGGCGGGAGCATCCCGTCGACCAAGGGGATGCTGTAGGTGGCGCAGACGATCGCGCTGATCGATTACGGCGCGGGCAATCTCCATTCGGTCGCCAATGCGTTGAAAGCCGCAGGATCGACCGGGGTAACGATTACCGCCGATCCCCGCGTCGTCATGAACGCGGACCGGATCGTCCTGCCCGGTGTCGGTGCATTTGGCGCCTGCGCCAATGCGCTGCGCGCGCTGCCGGGCATGGTCGAAGCCCTTAACATCCGGGTGCTGGGCGGCGGGGTGCCGTTTCTGGGCGTGTGCGTCGGCATGCAGCTGATGGCCAATGCCGGGCATGAATTCGGGACGCACCAGGGGCTGGGCTGGATCGAGGGGGACATATCGCTGATCGAATCCAGCGATGCCGACGTAAAGATCCCGCACATGGGCTGGAACGATGTTGTGCCGACCACACCGCACCCGCTGATGATGCCGGGCGAAGCCTATTTCCTGCACAGCTATGCATTTTCAGGATCGGGCGTGCTGGCGACCACCCAGCATGGCGGCCCGGTGGTGGCGGCAATTGGCCGCGCCAACATGATCGGCACGCAATTCCACCCCGAAAAAAGCCAGCGTTACGGGCTTGCGATGCTCGAACGTTTTCTGGCGTGGCGCCCGTGACCATGTCAGTGACCGTGACCGTGAAATTGTTGGCATGAAGAAGGTAGCGGCATGAGCCTGATCGTCTTTCCCGCAATCGATCTGAAGGCTGGCCAGGTCGTGCGCCTTGCCGAGGGCGATATGGATCGCGCCACGATTTATGGCGACGATCCCGCGGCGCAGGCAATGCTGTTTGCCGATCAGGGCGCACAGCATCTGCACGTTGTCGATCTTGACGGGGCGTTTGCGGGCGCATCGATCAATGGCGACGCGGTCAAGGCGATTGTCGAGCGCTTTCCGGGCCATGTCCAGCTGGGCGGCGGCATCCGCGACCGCGCCGGGATCGAGCGCTGGTTCGAGCTGGGCGTGTCGCGCGTCGTTATCGGCACCGCCGCACTCGACAATCCCGTGCTGGTCCGCGAAGCCGCGCGCGATTTTCCCGGCGGCATCGTCGTCGCCGTTGATGCCCGCGATGGCATGGTCGCCACCAAGGGATGGGCCGACATATCGACCACCAGCGTGGTCGATCTGGGCCGCGAGTTTGAAGATGCAGGCGTGGCCGCCTTGCTGTTCACCGATGTGGGGCGGGACGGGCTGCTCAAAGGGGTTAATCTGGAAGCAACGGTCGATCTGGCGCGCGCGGTGACCATCCCGGTGATTGCATCGGGCGGGGTGAAGGGCATTGCCGACATTCATATGCTGGCGCTCCACGCCAAGGACGGCATTGAAGGCGTCATTACCGGGCGCGCGCTCTATGATGGCCGGCTGGATCTGGCCGCGGCGCTGAACGTCGCGCGGGCGGCGTGAGGCGCGATCGACCATGACCGTCCGTGCGCGCGTTATCCCCTGTCTCGATGTGGCCAATGGCCGCGTGGTCAAGGGCGTCAATTTCGTTGACCTGAAGGACGCGGGCGATCCCGTTGAACAGGCGCGCGCTTATGATGCAGCGGGTGCAGACGAGCTGTGCTTTCTCGACATTACCGCGTCGCATGAAGCGCGCGGCACGATATTGGACGTGGTGCGTCGCACCGCCGAAGTCTGCTTCATGCCCGTCACCGTCGGCGGCGGGGTCCGCACGGCGGAGGATGCGCGCGCGCTGCTGCTGGCGGGCGCCGACAAGGTCGCGGTCAATTCCGCTGCCGTCTCCCGACCCGAAATTGTCGCCGATATTGCCGATCGGTTCGGCAGCCAATGCTGCGTTGCGTCGATCGATGCGCGGCAGGTGGCACCGGGGCGATGGGAAGTCTTTACCCATGGTGGCCGCCGCGAAACCGGCATCGATGCGGTCGCGCATGCGCGGCGCCTGACCGAGCTGGGCGCGGGCGAGTTGCTGATCACGTCGATGGACCGCGACGGGACGCGCGACGGCTATGACCTGGCGCTGATCCGGACCATCGCCGATCAGGTCCGCATCCCGGTGGTCGCCTCGGGCGGTGTTGGCGGGCTCGACGATCTGGTCGCCGGGATCATCGACGGGCATGCCAGCGCGGTGCTGGCTGCCTCAATCTTCCATTTCGGCGAAGCGTCGATCGCCGATGCGCACCGCGCGCTTGCGCAGGCCGGGGTGCCGGTGCGGACTCCGGTCGCGGGATGAGCCCGGCGCCGACGACCCCGGGCGCGGTTGCGCCGCATGCCGGCGCCACCGCGCAACGGACATCGCCGGAGCTTTCCGATATCGCGCTGTTCGCGATGGCGGTGGCGTGCGTTATCCTTGTCCGGCGATCCTTGCGGGCCCGCTTTGCCAAACGGCGCGGGCAGAACGCGCCGAAGGATTGACTGGCGCGCCGCCATAGGCCAGCCGATAACCATGACCGACCCTATTCTCGATACGCTGGAAGCGACCATCCGTCTGCGGCGCGGCGCCGATGCCGGTACATCCTATGTCGCCGGTCTGTTTGCCCGTGGCCGGCGCAAGATCGCCCAGAAGCTGGGTGAGGAAGCCACCGAAACCGTCATTGCCGCGATGGGCAACGACCCCGGCGCGCTGACCAGCGAGGCCGCCGACCTTGTCTTTCACCTGCTGGTCCTGCTGGCCGATGCCGGGCTGAGCCTTGACGATGTGCGCGCCGAACTGCGCCGCCGGGAGGGTGTATCGGGGATTGATGAAAAGGCCGGACGCAAGGAGTAAACCATGCCGATCGACGCGACCAAGCCCTATGACGATCAGAACATCTTTGCCAAGATTCTGCGCGACGACATCCCGTCGAGGCGCGTCTATGAAGACGATTTTGCAATCGCCTTTCACGATATAAATCCACAGGCGCCGACCCATATTCTGGTGATTCCGCGCGGGCGCTATGTCTCGTGGGACGATTTCAGCGCGCGCGCGACCGAGGCCGAAATCGCCGGGTTCGTCAGGGCGGTGGGCCATGTGGCGCGGGCCGCCGGTCTGGTGGCGCCGGGGTATCGCTTGCTGGCGAACACCGGCCTCGACGCACATCAGGAAGTACCGCATCTGCACGTGCATCTCTTTGCGGGCAAGCCGCTGGGGCCGATGCTGGTGCGATAGGCTATTGCATGGCCTTCATTTGCGGTTAGGCTTGCCGCGATCACGAATTTTCGCCGCAGAACCATGCGGCAAAGGGGACAATAATCATGGCGACACGTCCGAAACCGGGCTTTATCGCGCGCATGGGGGGACGAAAAACCCTGGCGCAAGTACAACGCGAAACCCAGACAAGCGAACTCAAGCGAACATTGGGATCGTGGAATTTGTTGCTGCTGGGCGTCGGTTGCATCATCGGCGCGGGCATTTTTGTCCGCACGGGCAATGCCGCCGCCCTGCATGCCGGCCCGGCCGTGCTGTTGTCCTTTGTGGTCGCCGGTGTGGTCTGTGCCTTTGCTGGCCTGTGCTATGCCGAATTGTCGTCGACGCTTCCCGTGTCGGGCTCTGCCTACACCTATAGCTATACAACGCTTGGCGAGTTTGCCGCGTGGATCATGGGCGCGCTGCTGCTGCTCGAATATGGTCTTGCGGCGTCCGTCGTCGCGGTCGGCTGGTCCGGGTATGTGGTCAGCCTGCTCAAGGATTTCGGCGTGATCATCCCGCCACAGCTGACCGGACCCGCCGGCTATCCGCTGTTGAAGGACGGCGTGCAGGTGATCATCGACGGCGCACCGGTCCTGACGCAATTCAACCTTCCCGCCTTTCTGATCTGTACGATCCTGTCGATCCTGCTGGTGGTCGGCGTGTCGGAAAGCGCGAAGGTCAACAATGCGATTGTGGCGGTGAAAGTATCGGTGATCCTGGCGTTCATCGTCATCTGCGGCACGACGGTGCTGATGGACCTGCCCGCGCGCATCGCCGCCAACTGGACACCGTTCATACCGCCAGCCGAAGCTGGCGAGGGTCATTTCGGCGTTGGTGGCATCATGCGCGCGGCGTCGATCGTCTTTTTTGCCTATATCGGATTTGAAGCGGTCTCAACCGCAGGCCAGGAAGCCAAGGACCCCAAAAAGGACATGCCCTTTGGCATCATCGGATCGCTCGTGGTGTGCACCGTGCTGTACATGCTGGTTGCTGCGGTGCTGACGCTGATGGTCAATTACAAATCGCTCAATGTGCCCGATCCCGTGGCAGTGGCGGTCGATAGCATGGGCCCGCAATGGGCATGGTTTGCCGGCATCATCAAGGCGGGCGCGATTGTCGGCCTGACATCGGTGGTGCTGGTGCTGATGTACGGCCAGACGCGGATTTTCTACACCATGGCGCGCGACGGCTTGCTGCCGCGCATCTTTTCCGCCGTCCATCCGCGTTTCAAGACCCCGTGGGTCAATACACTCACCGTGGGCCTGATCGTTGCCGTCGCGGCGGGCTTTTTCGACATCAACGTGCTGGGCGATCTGACGTCGGTCGGCACGCTGGCCGCTTTTGCGATCGTTTGCCTGACGGTCATCTGGCTGCGGGTAACAGCGCCCGATCTGCCGCGCGGGTTCCGGGTACCGCTCGGACCGGTTTTGCCGATCCTCGGGATTGGATCATGCCTGTACCTGATCACCGCGATCGAGGCGAAAGTGCTGTGGTTCTTTCTCTATTATTCGGTCGCCGCGATCATTGTCTATTTTGCTTATGGCATCCATTCCAGCCGGCTGCAGCAGGATCAGGATGAAATGCCCGGGCCTGATATGGGCGAGTTTCCGGGGCCGGTTGTCGGCTGATCGCCGCTTCGGCGGATAGAAAAACAAAGGGGCCGGGGTTTATTCCCCGGCCCCTTTAGTTTGGCGGTGATGGCGGTGGGATCAACCCAGCTTTGCCGCCGCAAGTGCCTTCAGATCGATCATCGGCCGCGCGCCGACATGGCTGATGATCTCAGCGGCGCAGATCGCGCCAAGCTTCAGCGATTTTTCCAGATCCCAGCCCTGCGCCTGACCGTGGAGAAAGCCCGCCGCGAAAAGATCGCCCGCGCCGGTGGTGTCGACGACGCGCTCGATCGGCTCTGCCGATACCTGCGCCTGGGCGCCGCCCGACAGGGCAATCGCGCCCTTTTCGCTGCGGGTAACCACCAAGGTCGGCACCTTGGCGGCAATGGTCGCCACCGCCGCATCAAAGTCATCGGTTTCAGCCAGCGCGAGAAGTTCATTCTCGTTGGCGAACAGGATGTCGATCAACCCATCGCCGATCAGCGCGCGAAAATCGCCGCCATGCCGGCCGATGCAGAAAATGTCGCTGAGCGTGAAGGCGACTTTGCGGCCAGCGCTGCGGGCGATGTCGATCGCGGCGCGCATTGCGGCGCGCGGCTCTTCCGGGTCCCACAAATAGCCTTCCAGATACAGGATCGCCGCATTGGCGATCAGATCGCGGTCAAGCGCATGCGCGGGCAGAAATTGCGAGGCACCCAGAAACGTGTTCATCGTTCGCTGGCCATCGGGCGTGACGAAGATCAGGCAGCGCGCCGTGGTCGGCTCGCCGTTCCGCGCCGGGGTATCGAAATGAACACCCGTCGCGCGGATATCGTGCGCAAAGACCTGGCCGAGCTGATCGCTTGCCACCTGACCGATAAAGCCGCATTTGCCCCCCAGCGCGGCAATGCCCGCCACAGTATTCGCCGCCGATCCGCCGCTGGCTTCGGTACCGGGGCCCATTTTGGCGTAGAGCGCATCGGCCTCGGCGGGCGAGAACATCAGCTGCATCGATCCCTTGGTCATCCCCTGCGCATCGATAAATGCGTCGTCACAGGGCGACAGGATGTCGACAATCGCGTTGCCAATCGCGACAATATCAAGGGACGGGCTGCTCACAGATTGACACTCCGAAGATAGGGGAGCGCGTCCGGTAGAGGCGCGCGCGCGGATACGCAACCTTGGCCGCGATGCACCGGACGATTGCGGTTGACCGGGGCGCGGTGATGGCTGAACGACCAAGGTGCGTGGAAAGGCAGGCAATGCGGCGGACAATGATGGTGATGCTGGCGGCGACCGCCATGGCGGGCTGCGTTGGCGCGCCGTCGGCACCGCCCCCACCCGTCCCGATTGCGGTCGCCGCGCCTGTCTATCGGCCTGCCGGGCTCGATCGGGTGATCGGCCGGAACGCCAATGCGCTGACCAGCCTGTTCGGCAAGCCCGACGCCGATGTCCGCGAAGGCACCGCGCGCAAGCTCCAGTTCGTCGGTCCGTTCTGCATCCTCGACGCCTATCTCTATCCGCAGGGCGCCGGGACACCGCTGGTCACCCATATCGACGCCCGCCAGCCCAATGGCAGCCCGATTGACCGGGCAAGCTGCATCGCCGCGCTCAGTCGCCGGGGTGGTGGGAAATAAGCTCGGCGATCGCCCAGTCGGCAGCATCGCGGACAATGTCCGACTCATCCTCAAGCAGCGGCGTCAAGGCCCTGATCAGGGTCGGATCGCGGCTGTTGCCCGCGGCGATGGCACAATTACGGACCATCCGGTTCCGCCCGATCCGCTTGATCGGTGACCCCGAAAACATCTGACGAAAGCCGCTATCATCGAGCGCCAGCAGATCGGCCAGCGCGGGCGCGACCAGTTCGGCGCGGGGCAGAAAGGCCCGGTTGGCACGCGCCAGATCGGCAAATTTGTTCCAGGGGCACACCGCCAGACAATCGTCGCAGCCATAAATGCGGTTGCCAATCGCGCGTCGGAATTCGGTGGGGATCGGCCCGGCATGTTCGATCGTCAGATAGGAAATGCAGCGCCGCGCATCGAGCGTGTAGGGCGCGGGAAACGCATCGGTCGGGCAGGCGCGCTGGCACGCATCGCACGACCCGCAGGCATCACCGCCGGGGGAATCGGGCGCAAGATCAAGCGTGGTGTAGATCATCCCCAGGAACAGCCAGCTCCCGTCTTGGCGACTGACCAGATTGCTATGCTTGCCCTGCCAGCCGATGCCCGCTGCTTCGGCCAGTGGCTTTTCCATCACCGGTGCGGTGTCGACAAAGACCTTGACGTCGGCGGCCCCGGGACCCCAGGCCTGATCAACCAGCCAGCGCGCCAGCGCCTTGAGTGCCCGCTTGACGACATCGTGATAATCGCCGCCCTGCGCATAGACCGAAATGCGCGCGCGGCTTGGCTGATCGGCCAGCGCGAGCGGATCAACCGCCGGGGCATAGCTCATCCCCAGGGCGATAACCGACCGGACGTCGGGCCACAACGCGGTCGGCGCCGCGCGTTGACCAACCCGGCTTTCCATCCACACCATGTCGCCATGCGCGCCTGCTGCCAGCCAGTTGCGCAACCTGGCGCCGGCCAAAGGCGCGGCATCGGCAGAGGCAATCCCCACCGCAACAAACCCCAGTTCGGCGGCTTTTTGTTTGAGTAACCGTGTCAAAGCCTTGTCTTCGTGCACCGCAACCCGCTACCACGAAGAACGAACAAAGGCGGGGATTTTTTCACGGTGCATGAACAACTGGCGGTCAGCGCCACGGGTCTTGTGAAGAAATTCGGCAGCAAGCGGGTGGTTGACGGCGTTGATCTGTCAGTCCCGACAGGCTCTATCTACGGGGTGCTGGGCCCCAATGGCGCGGGCAAGACGACCACGCTGCGGATGTTGCTCGGCATTATCGAGCCCGATGAAGGGCATCGCGAATTGCTGGGGTGCGATCGGCCGCGCGACGCGGGCGACCGGATCGGCTATCTGCCCGAAGAGCGCGGTCTGTATCCCGCGATGAATGCGCGCGAAGCGATTGCCTTCATGGGCGCCCTGCGCGGGTTGGATTGGCGCATCGGCCGCAAGCGCGCGGTCGCCCTGATGGAAAGCGCGGGGCTGAGCCACGCGATTGACGAGAAGATCCGCAAATTATCCAAAGGCATGGCCCAATTCGTCCAGCTGCTGGGATCGGTGGTCCACCAGCCCGATTTGCTGGTGCTCGATGAACCTTTTTCCGGGTTGGACCCCGTCAATCAGGAACGGCTGGAAAAGCTGATCCTTGCCGAGCGCGATCGTGGCGCGACTATCCTGTTTTCCACCCATATCATGAGCCATGCCGAGCGCCTGTGCGACCGACTCGCCATTATTGCCGGGGGCAAGCGCCGTTTTGAAGGGACGGTGGCAGAAGCGCGCGAGACATTGCCGCAGCGGGTGCATTATGTGCCCAACCATCCCGGCGATGGATTGACATCGCTGCTGCCGCCCGATGCCGAACGGGAAAATGGTGGCTGGCGTTTCATCATGCCCGATGCGGGTGTTGAAGCGTTGCTGGTCAAGCTGATCGATGCCGGACACGGTATCGCCGGCCTGTCGATCGAACGACCCGGCCTTCACGATGCGTTTGTCAATATTGTCGGCCGCAAGGCGCTGGAGGATATGCCGCAATGATCCGCAACCGGCTGATCCGCCAGACGCTGACCATCGCGCGGCGCGATTTTATCGCGACCGTCTTCACGCCGCTGTTTCTGGTTTTCCTGCTGTCACCGCTGATCATGATCGGCTTTGGCGTGGTTGGCGCGGTCGGCGGGTCGACGCTGGCGCGCGGATCCGCCGACCGGGACCGCGTGGTGGTGATTGCTCCGCTGGCGGAGAAACCGGCCCTTGAAAGCGCCGATGCCCGGCTGCGTTCTGTCTTCAGGCCCGATGAAGCCCCGCCGACATTGCGGGTCGAAGCCCCGGCGGGCCCGGTGGATAGCCAGGCGCGGGCAGCATTTGATGCGCGGGATTATGAAACCTCGGCGGTGCTGTATGGCCCGTTTGATCACCCCACCATCGTCTATGGGCCGA
>JAIELC010000121.1 GCA_019753375.1 Sphingomonas sp. | reverse complement strand
AAGCAAGTGCGGTTCACAGGAATCCTGATGACGCCCGATGGCAAGGTTACGCGACTGCTGAAGCAGAATGACAAGCGCCCCGATAAGCTCGATTGGCGCACCGACATGAAAGGCCGCACGCTACTGCCCGGATTTGTCGACGCGCACGGCCATATCATGGAACTGGGCTTTCGGGCGCTCCAGCTTGATCTGTCGGCGACCGCTTCGCTCGATGAGGCATTGGCAAAGATTGCGGCTTATGCCGCCGCCAATCCCGAGCGCAAATGGATCATCGGCGGCGGCTGGAATCAGGAACGCTGGAAGCTGGGCCGCTTTCCGACTGCCGCCGATCTCGACAAGGTCGTCAACGACCGGCCGGTTTGGCTCGCGCGCGCCGACGGTCATGCCGCCTGGGGCAACAGCATGGCGATGAAGCTGGCGGGGGTGAGCGCAAAGAGCGTGTCGCCGCCGGGCGGGCGGATCGAGAAGGCCGGGCTCAATCCATCGGGCGTTTTCGTTGATCAGGCCCAGCAACTGGTCGAAAAGGCCGTGCCCGAACCCAACCAGCGCGATCGCAATGCCGCTTTCCTGAAAGCCCAGCAGCTGTTGCTGGCCAATGGCGTCACCGCGGCATCGGATATGGGGACATCGACTGACGACTGGCTCGTCTATCGCCGCATGGGGGATATCGGCCAGCTGCGCGTCCGGATCATCAGCTATGGTGCCGGGGTTGATGCTGCGGTGCGGATTGGCGGCACTGGCCCGACGCCCTGGCTCTACGCGGATCGGCTGCGACTGGCCGGCGTCAAACTCTACGCCGATGGTGCGTTGGGATCCCGCGGGGCGTGGCTGAAGACCCCCTATGCAGACGTAACCAGTCAAAGCGGATCGGGATTTTTGTCGGATGATGTTATCCGCAACCTGATGAGCCGCGCCGCGCTCGACCATTTTCAGGTCGCGGTCCATGCGATCGGCGACAAGGCGAATGCGCAGGTGCTGGATGCGATCGATGCCCTGGCCGATACCTATAATGGCGACCGGCGCTGGCGGATCGAACATGCCCAGATCGTTGATCCCGCCGACCTGCCGCGCTTTGGCAAGAACGGCATCATCGCGTCGATGCAGCCCGTCCACCAGACCAGCGATCGGACCATGGCCGAAGCACGGTTGGGCGGTGATCGGCTGGCGGGTGCCTATGCCTGGGCATCAATGCTCAGGAACGGCGCTCATCTGGCGTTTGGCACCGATTTTCCGGTTGAAAGCCCTGATCCGTTCGCGGGCTGGGCAGCCGGTTTCACCCGGACCGACGCCGATGGCCAGCCCGTCGGCGGCTGGCAGGCGCAGGAAAAGATCGGCTTTTACGAAGCGTGGTATGCCTATACGCGCGGCGCGGCCTATGCCGGCTTTGCCGAAGACAAGTTTGGCGGGCTTGCGCCCGGCCAGCGGGCCGATTTCATTATCGTCGATCGTGATCCAACCACCGCGAGCCCGGCCGATCTGCGCAAAACACAGGTCGAGGAGACATGGGTCGGCGGCGAGCAGGTCTGGACACGGAAATGACTTACGCGCCGGTCGTAAAAGCTCCACGCACCTTGCCGACGGCGGTACGATAGGGCGCCCTGATCGCGTCACGATCAGCGGCATAATCGCCGGTGGGGTGAAACACCCCGGCGATCCGGATTGTCTTGGTGCCATAATCCAGAACGGTCAGGATGATGGGCACGTCTGCCTCGCAGGCAATGTGATAAAAGCCGGTCTTCCATTCGTGGGTCAGGCTGCGCGTGCCTTCGGGTGGAATTGCCAGGATCATCGAATCCTGCGCAGCGAAGGCGTCGCGCATTGCTTTTACGACATCGTGGCTGGCCGCGCGATCAATCGGTACGCAGCCCAGCCATAGTATAACCCGTCCAAACGGCCCCGTTGTCAGGCTCTTCTTGCCCATCCAGCGCAGCGTCACCCGGTAATAGCCAGCCGCCGCCAGCATGTTGATCCCGTCCCAGTTGGACGTATGCGGCGCGGCGAGCAGCACCGCCTTGCGCAAGGGGGGCCAATCACCGTCCATGGTCCACCCGCTCAGCCGCAGATAGACCCGACACAGCCAGCGGAAGAGTTCGCCGCCAATGCCGCGATAGGGGCCTGGGCGCGCCGTGCGCGCGGTTGGTGCATCAGGCATTGGTCCGTCCCCCCGTCGGCCCCGACCCTATCACCGATCGCTGAATGAACGCCAATGTCTTACCAAGTGGCGGGTGACAGTTTCCCGACTGTCGGCTTGCATGATGCTTCCCGCCGAATCGTTTCGGGATTGCAAGCGTATTGACGGACCTGAAATCCGCTCAATTAGTGGGCGAACAGCAGCACCGGCGTTTCGAGATATTTCTTCAGCGCCTGGACATAGCTTGCGGCATCCCAGCCATCAACGACGCGGTGGTCGCAACTGATGGACAGGTTCATCAGTTTCGCGCGGACGATATCATCACCGACAAAAACGGGGCGCTCGACGATCTTGTTGGGGCCGATAATCGCGACTTCGGGGCGGTTGATGACCGGCGTTGTGGCGATGCCGCCCAACGGGCCGAGCGACGTGATCGTGATCGTTGATCCCGACAATTCCTCCGGCCTCGCCTTGCCCGTCCGCGCCGCGTCGGCCAGCCGGGTAATCTCGGTCGCCAGTTGCCAGACATTCAGGTCCTGCGCATTGCGGATCACCGGCACCATCAGCCCCGCATCGGTCTGCGTCGCCATGCCAAGATGAACCGCACCGTGCCGCGTCACCACGCCCGCCCCACTATCGGCGGTGTCATCATAACGCGCGTTGAGCATCGGGAATTGTGGCAGTGATTTGCAGATCGCAACGATCAGCAACGGCAGCATCGTCAGCTTGGGCCGATTGCCGCGATTGTCATTCAAATCAGCGCGCACCCGTTCCAGTTCGGTCACGTCGATTTCGTCGACATAGGTGAAATGCGGGATATGGCGTTTGGCCGCCTGCATGTTTTCGGCGATGCGGCGGCGCATGCCGATAACCTTGATCGTCTCGTCGGGGCGCGCATTGCTTGCGTGGGGCGCCAGATAGCCCTGCCCAGCCTGATAGCGCAGATACGCATCCAGGTCTGAATGCCGCACCCGATCGCCGTCGGCCTTCACCTGCGCCAGATCGATGCCAAGATCAGCCGCTCGGGCACGAACGGCGGGGGATGCAAGAACAGGGCGCTCGCCATCGGCGGCCGCTGCCGTGGCAGCCTGCTCCGGCACTTGTTGGAGACCGGAGCCGCTGGCCGAACGCCCGGGGTTCTGGGCGGCTGCGGCTACAGGCGCACTGGTTGGGGCGGGGGCAGGCGCTGCGTCTTCCAAATCCGCCATAGCTGCCGCCGCAGCATTGGGCGATTCAACCAGCGCTATCGCCTCGGCGGCTTCCGCCACGACCCCGTCGGTTTCGATCACCACCAGGGCAGCACCGATCGATACCTGATCGCCGACCTCGCCAGCCAGTTCGACGACGATGCCCGACACCGGCGATTCCATCTCTACGGTGGCCTTGTCGGTCATCATGTCGGCGACCTGCTGATCTTCCTCAACGCGGTCACCCACCTTGACGTGCCAGGCAACGATCTCTGCTTCGGAAATGCCTTCGCCGATATCGGGAAGCTTGAACGTGAACCGCGCCATCAACTCACTCCGTTGGTGCCGGGCGAAGCCGACACACGGTGATGCAGGACAAATATCCGTCTTTCGACTTCGCTCGAAACAAACGGGTGAAGGAGGACATCCAAGGTCTAATCCTTCAGAATTTTCTTCAGCGCCATGCCAATGCGGACCGGGCCAGGGAAATACGCCCATTCAAGGCTGTGTGGATAGGGCGTATCAAAGCCGGTGACGCGCTCGATCGGCGCCTCGAGATGATAAAAGCAGCGCTCCTGGACCAACGCCGACAATTCAGCACCAAAGCCGCCCGTCCGCGTTGCTTCGTGGACGATCAGGCAGCGCCCGGTTTTCTTTACTGACGTCTCAATCGTGTCGATGTCGAGCGGCACGAGCGTTCGCAGATCGATGATTTCGGCATCGATCCCGGCCTCTGCAACCACCGCCGCACAAACGTGGACCATCGTTCCATAAGCAAGGATCGTGACCGCTTCGCCCGATCGGACGATGTTCGCGGTGCCCAGATCGATCTTGTAATAGCCCGTCGGCACCTCGCCTGCCGGATGCTGCGACCAGTTGCGGGTCGGCTTGTCCCAATAGCCATCGAACGGCCCGTTATAAATGCGCTTGGGTTCGAAAAACAGCGTCGGGTCATTATCCTCGATAGCCGCAATCAACAGCCCTTTGGCGTCATAGGGGGTGGAGGGGATCACCGTCTTGATGCCCGACACATGGGTAAAAATTCCCTCTGGCGACTGGCTGTGCGTCTGTCCGCCAAAAATCCCGCCACCAAAGGGCGAGCGCACAGTAATCGGCGCGGTGAATTCGCCATCGGACCGATAGCGCAGCCGGGCCGCTTCGCTGACCAGCTGATCAAGCGCGGGATAGATATAATCGGCAAACTGGATTTCGGGGACCGGCCGCAGACCATAGGCGCCCATGCCAACCGCAACGCCGATGATGCCGCATTCGGTGATCGGCGTATCAAACACGCGGGTTTTACCAAATTTTGCCTGCAGCCCGGCGGTGGCCCGAAAGACGCCGCCAAAATAGCCGACATCCTCGCCCATCACAATCACGTCGGGATCACGCGCCATCATCACGTCCAAGGCGGAATTGATCGCCTGGATCATGTTCATGCGGGTGGTGGCGGGGTCGGACACCGATGCGGCATCATCGCGCGGATCAGTCACGATTTCCGGTCCCATGGTCGTCCGCTCGTCTCTTCTTCCGCCATCATTTGCGCCTGTTGTTCCCGCAGATGCCAGGGCATTTCTTCAAACACGCCGTCAAACAGCGTATCGAGCGGCTGATGCAGGCCGTGCCCGAGAATGCCGTTCTTCTCGGCTTCCTTTTGCGCCGCCTTTACATATTCGGCGAGTTCCAGATCCTGCGCGGCGTGGCGATCATCGTCCCATTCACCCAGTGCAATCAGATGATCCTTAAGCCGCTTTACCGGATCGCCCAAGGGCCAGGCATTGGGCTCTCCGGCCGAACGGTACTGGCCGGGATCGTCCGACGTCGAATGGCCTTCTGCACGATAGGTGAAATGCTCGATCAGCGTCGGCCCCTGATTGGTGCGCGCGCGTTCTGCCGCCCAGGCCGTTGCAGCATAAACGGCCAGCGCGTCATTGCCATCCACCCGCAAGCCGGCAATGCCATAGCCGACCGCCCGCGCGGCAAAGGTCGTTGCCTCTGCCCCGGCAAAGCCCGAGAAACTAGAAATCGCCCATTGGTTGTTGACCACGTTGAAGATTACCGGCGCGCGGTAGACGCTGGCAAAGGTGCAGGCCGAATGGAAATCGCCCTCTGCCGTCGATCCTTCGCCGCACCATGTTGCCGCGATCCGCGTGTCGCCCTTGGCAGCGCTCGCCATCGCCCAGCCCACCGCCTGCGGATATTGCGTGGCCAGATTGCCCGAGATCGAAAAGAAGCTGGCGTCTTTGACCGAATACATGATCGGCAATTGTTTGCCCTGCAGCCGGTCCGCGCTGTTCGAATAAATCTGGTTCATCATGTCGACGATCGACCAGTCGCGCGCGATCAGAATGCCCTGCTGCCGATAACTGGGGAAGCACATGTCATCCCGGTCGATCGCATAGGTAGCGGCGACGGCAACGGCTTCCTCGCCCAGCGACTTCATATAAAAGCTGGTTTTACCCTGGCGCTGGGCGCGGAACATCCGCTCATCAAAGGCGCGGACCAGTGCCATGCTGCGCAGCATCCGCCGCAGCAATTCCGGAGGCAGACGGGGATCCCACGGACCGACTGCGTTACCGTCATCGTCGAGAACGCGAACCAGCGTATAGGCAAGATCGGTAAAACTTTTTGCGTCGTCGGCGATGTCCGGTCGGCGCACCGATCCCGCCGGGGGCACATCGACATCCACGAAATCAACCGCGTCGCCGGGCCGGAATCGCGGCTCGGGCACGTGCAGCGCCAAGGGTTGCAGATTGGCGCGCGGGGGAACGCCGGCCATGCTCTCTCCAGTTCGAATCGGGTCAGTATTGCTGACTAATCTTCTATTTCGCTATTGTTATAAAATTTCAACGACGATTGCGAGTCCGGTCAACGCGCAGGCGCCTTTTTCAGCGTCCACCAAATGCCGCAATTGCTGCACGGGCAATCGGTTCTCCCCATTCCTGCACGAAATGGCCGCCACCGCGAATGGTCATGGGCTCGGGACATCCACGGATCGTCGCGCGCAGCGATTCCATCTGCGCCGGCCCCAGCACGGGATCGGCATCGCCCACCGCCATGAAGCTGGGTCCCGACCAACGACTCGACCAGAATTCGGCGGCGGCGCGGCTTATCGCTGCCCCCGGCATATCCGGTTCAACGGGCACGAGGGCCGGAAAAACCTGCGCGCCCGCCTTGTAGCTGGCATCGGGATAGGGCGCGTCATAGGCGGCAGTTTCGGCATCGGTCAGATGCGGCGTCCCGCGCCGGATCAGCGCGCCGATCGGCAGGTCGGGCGTCGAAAGCGCATAATTTTTCCACATCTGGAAGCCCTCGCCGGGCGACACCCCAACCGCCAGCGCGGTATTCATGACGATCAACCGCTCTATTCGTGCGTCAAAGCCCGGCGCGACCGGAAGCGTCAGCCCCAAAATGCCACCCCAATCCTGCACCACCAGCGTGATGCGCCGCAGGTTCAGCCGCTCGACCAGCGCAACCAGATAATTGCGGTGAAATTCGAAGCTGTAATCGCTTTGCTCGACGGGCTTATCCGAACGGCCAAAGCCCAGCAGATCAGGGGCGATGACCCGGGCGCCGGTTTCAAGAAAAACGGGAATCATCCGCCGATACAAAAAGCTCCAGCTGGGTTCGCCGTGCAGGCACAAAAAGACGCGATCGGCATCGGGTGGCCCGGCATCAACATAGGCGATCCGCAACCCTTCATAGCCCGGCAGGTCATCGGCATAGCTGACTGGAAAATCAAAATCCGGCAGATGGGCAAACCGGGTTTCGGGGGTACGCAGTGCCTTGATCGTCATGGGAATCTCCGCTGCGGAACCAGATCACAATAATTCTACCTGCGTCAATCGCACATGGGTTCAACCCTGAGCAAGATCGACCCGGTAAGGCTGAGGGGGCGGAAAATCATGCGGACCCAACATCGCGCGTGATCGTTACGATCATTTAAGCGTTAGCTGCCATGTTAGGCGCAAAGGAGATCACCATGCCGTCAATGTCGGTCGTCCGCCCCAGATCGCGCCCACAAACGATGGCGCCGATCGATTGTCTTGTCGGCATGGCGCTGCTTGCTGGCGCCGCCCTGATGATCTTGCCCGTCATGGCTGCGTTGTCCGCCTTTGCGCTGATCGCTGCGGTTGCGCGCGGCCGATCGCCAAAGCCCCGCCCGATCCGAATCGCCCCAACGACGCGCCGCTGATCGGCGCATCAGCCAACCGATTGCTCGATCACGCCAAAAATGGCGTGATGCTTGTCATCTTCTGCCCAGATCCGCACTTTGTCGCCCGACTTCAGGAACGGTGTCACCGGCGCGCCTGAGCGAATCGTTTCCACCGTCCGCAGTTCGGCAAGGCAGGCATAACCAACGCCGCCATCGGCGATCGACTTGCCCGGGCCGCCATCTGCATCGCGGTTGGATACCGTCCCCGACCCGATGATTGTCCCGGCGCCCAGCGCGCGCGTCTTAGCGGCATGCGCAATCAGCGTTCCGAAATCGAACGTCATGTCGACGGCTGCATCGACCCGGCCAAAGGGCTGATCGTTGATATCGATCATCAGCTTGCGGTGCAGTTTTCCGTCCTGCCACCATGCGCCCAGCGCATCGGGCGTAACGAACACCGGAGAAAAGGCACTGGCCGGCTTGGACTGGAAGAAGCCGAAGCCCTTGGCGAGTTCGCCGGGGATCAGGTTGCGCAACGAAACATCATTGGTCAGCCCGACCAGCCGGACGGCGGCGAGGGCCACGTCGCGGCTCGCGCCCATCGGGACATCGCCGGTGACCACAACAACCTCAGCTTCCAGATCGCAGCCCCAGCTTTCATCCGCCAGCGGGATGGGATCACGCGCGCCAAGAAAACCATCGGATCCGCCCTGGTACATCAACGGATCGTGCCAAAAGCTTTCCGGCATTTCCGCACCGCGCGCCTGCCGGACCAACGCAACATGATTCACATAAGCCGATCCATCGGCCCATTGATAGGCCCGTGGCAGAGGGGCAGCGGCGGCGTGTTCGTGGAAGCGCCGCATCGGGATCGTTTCGTGTTCAAGATCAATCGCCAGATTCCGGAGATCGGGTAACAACCGGTCCCAATCGTCCAGCGCGGCCTGCAACGTTGGCGCGATGTGTGCGGCATCGGCGCACCAGGCAAGATCGTTCGACACAACAACAAGCGATCCATCACGACCGTGTTTCAGGCTGGCAAGTTTCACGCGTCACTCTCCTGATAGTTTCGTTTGCAACTAGTTTGCCTAGCGCATTTGTTGTTGATGTCGAGGTTGCACCGCTTGACGCATCCGTCAATCGCTCGCACGCTATGGGCAAATCAAATCTGAGAGGATTCACATGCTCGACACGCTCCCCGGCCGCTTCGCTTATAATGAGGACCATGAAGCGTTTCGCCAAACCGTTCGCAGCTTCCTGCAAAAGGAAGGTGTTCCCAACGTCAATCAGTGGGAAGCCGATCGGCTGGTGCCCAAGGCATTCTGGCGCAAGGCAGGCGAAATCGGGATGTTGTGTCCAACGGTCCCAGAGGAATTTGGCGGGCTGGGCCTCGATTTCGGCTATAACGCGATCGTCGATGAAGAGATGAGCTATCTGGGCGTGCCGGCGGGCTTCTCGCTCCAGTCCGACATTGTCTGCGATTATCTCGTCGCCTATGGCAGCGACGAGCAGAAGAAGCAGTGGCTGCCACGGTTGGTTTCGGGCGAGACCATCACCGCCATCGCGATGACCGAACCGGGCACCGGTTCCGACCTGCAGGCCATCCGCACGAGCGCGAAGAAGGATGGCAATCACTACATCCTCAACGGCAGCAAAACCTACATCACCAACGGGCAGAATGCCGATCTGATTCTGGTCGTCGCCAAGACCGATCCCGACGCCAAGCCCGCCTATAAGGGGATGTCGATCATTCTGGTCGAGGCCGACCGCGACGGGTTCAAACGCGGGCGCAAGCTCGACAAGATCGGGCAGGACGCCGCCGACACCAGCGAGCTGTTCTTCGAAGATGTGCGCGTGCCAATGACCAATTGTCTGGGCGAGGAGGGCAAGGGTTTCATCTACCTGATGAGCCAGCTCCCGCAGGAGCGCCTGTCGATTGCGGTCGGGACCCAGGCAAGCGCGCAGAAAGCGTTCGACGAGACAGTCGAATTCACCAAATCGCGCAAAGCCTTTGCCGGGATGGTGTTCGATTTCCAGAACACGCGGTTCGTGCTCGCCGACCTGAAGTCCAAATTGCAGGTGGGCTGGGCGCATCTGGACTGGGCGATCAAGCGGCATCTGGCCGGCGAACTGACCCCGACCGAAGGCGCGGCCGCCAAGCTTTGGCACACCGAACTGCAATGGGAAGTGATGGATAAATGCCTGCAGCTGCACGGCGGTGCGGGTTATATGAATGAATATCCGATTGCGCGCATGTGGCGCGCCGCGCGCGTCAGCCGTATTTACGGCGGTACCAATGAAATCATGAAAGAATTGATCGGCCGCTCGCTTTAGGCTGCGCGTCATGGTTAATTCTGCGCTCCATCCCCGCGCAATCGTGACCGGCGCGGTGGGTGGGCGTACCTTGGGGCGTGCCCGGCGCTGGGTAGTGAAGCGGCTCTACACCTATTTGGCCGACCGCTATCCGATGCCCGACTGGACCACGATGAACTATGGTTATGCCCCGCTGCGCGGTGAGCCATTTGATCGTCCGCTCGCCAGCGACGAGACCGAAGCGCTGGGGCTGAACCTGTATTGGCGGGTCGCCACATCGGGGCGGCGCGGCGCGGCGCTCGCGGGTCTGGAGATAGTGGAAATTGGCAGCGGTCGCGGCGGCGGAGCCGCCTATCTGGGGAAGGTGTTGGCCCCTAAGCGACTCACCGCAATCGACATTGCCGAGACCGCGACGGCACTGGCGGCAGACCAGCACGCGCCCATCGGCAATCTGACGTTTCTGACCGGCGATGCCGAAGCCATCACGCTGCCCGATGCGAGTGCCGATATTGTCATCAACATCGAAAGCGCGCACTGTTACGACAGCGTCCCGCGCTTTCTGGAAGGCGTGGCGCGCATATTGCGCCCCGGCGGGGAGTTGCTCTTTGCGGGGTTTGCCGCCTCGGGCGCGGCCGAAGAACGGTTGCTTTCTGCGCTGAAATCGAGCCCGATGCGACTGGTGCGGATCGACGATATCACCGACAACATCACCGCTTCGCTGTCCGCCGATGAAGACCGAAAACGCGCCTTCCTGAATGCACATGTCACAGGGTGGTTCAAAAGCTTCGCCGTCGGCGCTTACGCCTTGTCCGGCACGCCAATGCGGCGGGCGCTCGAAGCGGGCAAGACGCGCTATTTGACGGCGGTGCTCAGCAAGGACTAATCATCAGTCGGGTGTAGCCGGGATAGAGTTTGCCACGGTTGAACGCGCGGTCCCCAATTTTCAAACCGCCGGGCAGCGCGATCAGCATGCCCAAGAGCTGGCGCATTTCAGCCAATGTCAGCGCTGCACCCAGACAGGTATGGGGCCCCGCGCCGAATGGCAGCCGTCGCAGCTCGGGCGGCATCTCCCGGCCCAGCACAAACCGGTCCGGATCAGTAAAGCGGTCCGCGCGTCGCATGATGTTGCGAAACGCAATCAGCACACGATCGCCCTGTCGAAACCGGTGTCCCTCCACCACGCAATCGGCCGCGACCGATCGCAGAATGACATTGGAAGGCGTGGTTACCCGAAGCGCTTCGTCAATCGCCGAATCGATCATGTCAGGGGCAGCGCGCAACTGATCAAACGCGCCGCTATCGATCAGGACCGCCAACGCGCGCGGCAGACCGTAGATGACCAGTTCGGTTGCGCCCACAAGCACCACCGTGACCAGATCCTTGACGGTATCAAAATCGAGGCCTTCGGCGCGCAGCCGCTGCGTTACCGACAAATCATCGCCGAGCGCCCCATCAAAGCTGCGCCGGACATAGGCATAGAGTTGATCTGCCAGCCCGCGTGCCCGCGTCACCTGGGCTGCCGTCAGTCGCTTCTTGCCGTCACCCGCAAAGGCCATGATTTCGGTCGCAAGCCGGAAGATGTCATCATGTTCGGCGGGCGCGTCGGCACGGTCGATCGGTACACCGATCAGTGCGCACGCCATCGCGCCGCCATAGTCGCGCATGAATGCGGCAAAATCGACCGTCTCGCCCGCAATCAGTCGCGCCCGCAAACCTTCGACCATCGGCTGGCCAAAGGCTGCGACGACCTCCGCAACATAACGATGCGAAAAGACCTGCAGCAGCGCCCGCTTATATGCCTGGTGCGCGGGGCCATCCATATTGATCAGCGCGTTCGGGCCAAGCGCCTGCGTGATCAATGCCCCGAAACTGCCCGGGCCGTGCGAATTGAAGTGATCGGTATCGAGCAGGATCGCGCGCGCGACCATGGCATCATTGACGAGGCGGCCAACGCGCGGGATCGACACGACCGGCCCAAGCGTGCGCGTCGCCTGAAACAACCAATGAATGATCGGGCGGTTGTGCCGATATAGGCGCTGCTCGAAAATCTGCTCGGGCGGGGTCACAATTTTCGCACGCTGCGTTGCTTCACCGCCAACCCGCCGCTTGCGCCTTTGCTTGCGCGGCCGCGTCCAGGGGGTCTCCCGCCATCATTGCCCTGGCATCGGCCATCAGTCCGGCGTCGGTTGAGCCGGTCTGCTGATAGTGCCCGTCGCCCATCGTCATACCGCTGCGTGTTTCGCGCAGGCGCCAGCGGCGGCCATCGCGGCACGCAATGCCGCTCAGCGCCGCGCTTGAAAAACCGCGGCAGACGGCGCCCTGGTGATCGCGAAAAGTAACCAGTATTTTTAGCGACGCGTCGCCGCCCGGCCGCGATGCACGCTGCGTATCGAGCGCCCGGGCAAGCCCGTGCGAGGCAATCAGCCCCCCGCTCTGACTATCCACCGGCCCGGTATCGATCCGCTGTCCAATCAGCATGCCGACCGCCAGACTGGCGGCAATCGCGATCCCGGCGCCCAAGCGCTTTCCCCACGGGTGCCAGCGCGCTCGCGCGGACATTTGCGCCGCCCGCGCACGGTTCGGATCGACAACCGGTCCTGATTGCAGCAGCGCCGCCAGCCTTTTCGGCACCGGCCGATCGATGACGGTCACGAACCCGTTGGCAAGCATCGCGCGATGCTTGCGGTGATCGGCGACCTGCCGGGCCAGAACCGGATCGGTTGCGATCGCGCGCTCGACCCGTTTTGCTTCCGGCGCCGACAGTTCGCCATCGGCATAAGCCATCAGCATTTCGGCATCGATTTCGGCACGTTTGGTCATACACCTTCTCCTGGCCGAGCCATGAACGCGTCTTTGCCGCGCACCAGGCGCGCCGTGAGTTTGCCCATCGGGCTGTCGAGACTCTCGACCGCCTTGTTATACGCGAAACCCTGGATCAGCACGAGGGCCAGGCGTTTGTCCTTTTCAGAGGGCCGTCCCCACACCGCACGACCGACAGTGC
>JAIELC010000069.1 GCA_019753375.1 Sphingomonas sp. | reverse complement strand
TCACCGAGCTCCTGCAATATGGCTATATTGGTGTGGGCCTGCACTCGGTGCGGCTTGCCTTTTGGCGGCAGGACGCAATAGCGCTGCTTTCGGGGGTGGCACTGTTTAGCTTGATTATCGCTGTGCGCCATGGCCTTGGTTTTGGTAATCCGCTGGGGGGCATTGGCTTGAAGATGGTGGCGTCATGACGCGCGTGCTGATCGTTCAATATGCTGGCGATTACCGCGAATCGGACCGGTTGCTCCGCGAGGAGGGCAAGGAAATTTATTATGGGCACGGCTATGTGCTCGAGCAGCTCGACGCAATGCGTGCAGCGGGGCACGACGTCGGCTTCATGTGCTGTCTTGCGCCAGCCTATTGGGATAGACTTGCCAACGGCGTGACAGTGATTGGTGCCGACACCAATCCGGATAAGGATCCAAAGCCTGTCCTACGCCTGATCGAGCGTTATGCCCCGACCCATCTCATTGTGCAGGGGCCGATGCCAGCGCTGATCCGTTGGGGCTTGGCCAATAAAGTGGCGCTCGGTGTGATCCTTGCCGACAGCTTTGCCAACCCGTTCTACCGGCTGTTGCGCTTTCGCAAGTTGCCAGCCTTGCTTGGTGACCCGCGCATAACGCTGGTCGCCAATCACGGCGCCAATGCGGCACGCGCGCTGGTGACATTGGGGGTGTCGGCTGAGCGGGTGATCGCATGGGATTATCCGCATCTGCGAACACCAGATTTATTTGCGCCGAAGCAGGGGCCGTCGGGCCCGCCTTTTCGGCTGTTCTATGCCGGCGCGATCTCGACCAAAAAGGGGGTCGGCGACCTCGTTCGGGCGGTCGCGTTGCTGCGCGATCGACTTGACGTTGAGCTTGATATTGCAGGCATGGGCCAGCGCACGCGCTATGAACGGTTGGTAGAGCGGCTCGGGCTAGGACAGAAGGTGCGCTTTCTCGGGCTCGTGCCGAACGGCGAGATCCCCAATTTGATGAATGCCGCTGATGCCGTCGTCGTGCCGAGTAGGCACAGCTTTCCTGAAGGGTTGCCATTGACGCTCTATGAAGCGCTGGCCTCGCGAACGCCGGTCATTGCGTCGGACCATCCGATGTTTGCCGGCCACCTGGTCAACGGCGACAGCGCGGTGGTGTATCCAGCCGGGCGACCGCGCGATCTGGCTGAGGCGATTGTCGAGCTCATGACGTTGCCCGGTTTGTATGAGCTTATTTCTGCTGGCGGGCCGGCAGCTTGGCAGCGTATGCAAATCCCTGTCAAATGGGGTGAGATGGTGCGCCGTTGGATTAGCGGCACGCCGGGCGATGCTGCATGGTTGCGCGCGCACACAGTCGCAGCCGGGGACCGTACATGACGGTAATCGAGGCAAACTCTGAAGCTAAGGCGATTCAAAAAGTATCGGCGACTGCCGTCAAGCACGACGCTCCTTTGATTTTGTTTGCCGTCACTCATTCCTCGGCTGGGGGCCTTCGCGAGCTATGGTCTGATATCGCTGAAGGCCTCGCGCTCCGCGGCTATGCGGTTGGACGGTTCGCGCTTTACGCGCCAGCCAGTGGCGATGGTGAGGGGGTAGACTGGGCTGCCTGGCACCATATCGTCGAGCGACCGCCGCGCTCGATTGGGGCGACCCTCAAGTTATTCTCTCGTCTAGTAAAATACCTGCGCCAGATGCGCCCGGTTGCGATTGTCACAGCGATGCCTGCCGCCAATGTCGCCATCCCGCTGGCGGTTCGACTGGCGGGCCTGCCGACGCGCGTGTTTGTCACGCACCATTCGCCGACCCACACCCATAATGCGCTGCTGGATCGGCTCGATAGCTGGACCGGAAGTCTGCGCAATGTGGCAGCCGTGATCAGTGTGTCCGATGCCGTCTCGGATTCCCTCGCACACAAGCCTGGCCGCTATCGAGCAAAGCGCAGAACTATTCACAATGCGTTGCCTCAATCGATCGAGCAACTGATCGACGATCGGCGAATCGTGCAGCATCAAGACCCTGGGTGCCACGTCGTCGCGCTTGGTCGTTTGAGCTATCAAAAAAACTACCCGATGCTGTTATCAGCATTTGCGCGGCTCCCCGGCATCACGCTTGAAATTGTCGGCGGCGGCGAGGACGAGGCCGATTTGCGGTCATTGGCCAAAGAGCTCGGCATCGCCGAGCGCGTGCACTTCGCTGGAATGATGCCGCGCATACAGGCGCTGGACCGGGCAGCACGCGCTGAAATCTTCGTACAGGTGAGCCGCTATGAAGGGCACAGCCTTGCGTTGATTGAGGCAGCGCGGCTCGGGCTGCCGTTGATCGTCTCGGACATCCCCGAGCAAGTTGAAGCAATTACCGCAGCGGACGGCGAGCGCTGCGGAATCGCTGTTCCGCTGGGTGATGTCGATGAGTTGGCGCGGCGAATCGCCACGTTGATTGATAACCCGATGACGCGGGCGCATTGGTCCAGGTTGGCGCGAAAACTTGCTTTGGAACGATCACACATGCAGATGATCGATCGATACGAGCAGATGCTGGTCGATGTGGCTCGTTCGCGCTAGGTGTGTGAGGTGAGCAACGCATGCAGGCCGGAACGGGTTCGATGAGATCTGCTGTTTATATCGAGCGGCGCGCTGCTGTGGGGACGCTTAGCGATGTCGCCAGACGTCGCGGCTGGATCGTGAGCAATCTTTGCTTTGCTGCCTTTTTGGCCCTGATCCTGATCGGCGTCGCCCCATTTCAGGAATGGGTCATGACCGATCAGACCGGGCAGGGCGACATTATCAACCAGGCGCTGCATCTCGGCATTTTGTTTATGTTGTTGTTCGGTAGTGGCGGGGCGCTGACGCTGCGCCAGCTTCAGCCCTTGCCGCTCAGTGTTGTAGTGCTGCTCGCTTATTGTCTGTTGACGGTCACCTGGGCGATTGATCCCATGATCTCGCTGCGCCGCCTGATTTTGACGAGCCTGGTTATATGGGTGTTGTTTCGCTGTGTGGCCGACCTTGGCTATGAACGGGTGTTGTTGATCATGCGCTGGGGATTGATCATTTTGCTCATCCTCAATTTTGCGACCGTTTTGTTAACGCCCTACGGCGTCCATCCAGCGCTGCGCGAAGAATCAACGGTTGTTGGCAACTGGCGCGGGCTCATGCCGCACAAGAATATTGCCGGCGCTGCCTGCGCCTTCATGATCGTTCTCGAGATTTTTGACGTACGGCGCTTTCCAAAGGTAATCTCCTGGTTGGCGATCGCAGGCGCGTTGATCTTTTTATATTTCACCGTTTCCAAGACATCACAAGCAGTGCTGGTGTTCGGGATTGTTTGTGGTGTCATCGTTCGCCCGTACAGTGCGAATTACCGCACGATTTTGGGTGCTTTAGTGCTGATTGGCACAGGTTTTGCTTTGCAACTAAGTTCAGTTTATTTGCCGGTGCTGGCGACTGTGGTGAACGATCCGACGAGTTTAACCGGACGCGGCGCCATTTGGCCGCTTCTGATTGATTATGCCAACCAGCATCCATGGACTGGAGCGGGGTTCGGCTCGTTTTGGCAGATTGGTAACGCCAGCCCGATCTGGCGAATTACGCGCAGTTGGGTGGCCCAGTCGAGCCACGGGCATAATGGCTATCTCGATTTGCTGGTCACGATCGGCATTCCGGGCCTGGTGCTTACGATCGCTGTCCTCATGGCCTGGCCGCTTGTTCGGCTATTCCTCAGTTTGTCGATCACCAAGCCGCAGCGATCGCTCTTGTTTGCGATGCTTGCGTTTTGCATCGGCCACAATCTGACCGAATCGAGTTTGCTCAACGGGCCGTCAGTGGTGGAGGTATTTCTCATTATTACGATCGCGCTCATTTTTCGCCTTGCCGATCGCGGCGCCAGCGCACGAAATCTGTGGTCGGAGCGGCGTCTGGGCGGCCCGCTTGCACTTGCTGGTAGCGGCTCCGCTCGAGGGGTGATCGGTATGGGGGTTCCGGCCAGGCAACCAGCGATGCGCGATCGCAGTGTTGAGGAATGCTGATTGAGGCTGGTGGCAGACATGCAGGATATGAATCCTCCGGGCCCCTCCTGGTCGCCGTCCGGGATGACGTTGACGATATGACGCCAGGGTCTGACGGAGCGCCTGGGCTGATGTCCGGGGCGGGGTCTGCGGCAGATTTGCCGTCTGTACCCACCTTGATGATCGGCGGCATTCGGATCGCACGCTTGTCGCGGACCGATCTTGCCGAGTTGATGCTTGCCGATGTTCGGCGCGCGCGCGCGCTGTCGCTGCCGCTACCGCGGATCATTACGTCGGCGAATGGCAGTGTGGTCGCGGCCTATCACGCCGACCCCGAATTCAAAAGGCTAGTCGATGCAGCCGATGTGGTCGATGCTGACGGCATGCCACTTGTTTTTTTCAGCCGGTTGTTGACCAAGCGACCGCTGCCTGAGCGGACCGCGACGACCGATTTCCTGCTTGATGCCGCAGCGGTTGCAGCGCGCGAGGGTCTGCGCTTCTTTTTCATTGGCTCGCGGCCAGGCGTCGCGGCCCGGGCAGCCGAACATTTGCGCAGTCGATTCCCCGATCTGAAAATTGTCGGTGCGCGGCATGGCTATTTTGGAGAAGATGCCGTGCCTGACATTTGCGCGGCAATTCGGGCGTCGGGTGCCGATATTTTATGGGTCGGGATGGGGAGTCCCGCGCAAGAAAGATTCGCCGTCAATAATCGGCATTTGCTAGAGGGTTTGGCATGGATAAGGACATGCGGAGGATTGTTCGATCATTATGGCGGGGGCGTCTCGCGGGCGCCACATTGGATGCAGACGGCCGGTATGGAGTGGCTCTACCGTGCAGCGCGCGAGCCAGTGCGGCTTGGTTGGCGCTATCTGGTGACCAGTCCGGCTGCCCTGTATCACCTGCTCACCAAAACACATGACTGACAGCCCTGCCGCTTCCCCGATGGCGAGCGGGCCATCGGCCGGGTCAATCAATCGCCGGAGGATCCGCTATGAAGATTTTGTCAAACCGCGTCGCCGCCGCTGGCCCTGGGTTTTGGCGACCGTGATCGCGGCCATGGTTATTGCAGGACTTGCTGCGTTCTGGCTAGCGCCTGAGGCAGTCCCTCACGTGCCGCCGCGCGCATTGTCGAGCGCGGGGGGGCCAGTGCCAAATGAACGATATCAATGGCGGCCGGTGGCAATTGGCGGCGGCGGGATGATCTCGGGGTTGTCGATTGATCCCTCGGGCAAGACCTTTGTGATCCGCACTGACGTTTATGGCGGTTATGTCTGGAATGCCTCCGCAAACCGCTGGAGCCAGCTAGTTACGACTGCCACGATGCCGGGCATCGACCAGGTGCAGAACGGGGCCGCGCAGGGCATTTATGCGGTCGTGGTCGCGCCGTCCAAGCCGCAGCGGCTCTATATGGCGATCAAGGGCCGCGTTTACCGATCCGATACGCAGGGGCAAAGCTGGACGCTCCCAACAGCGGGCAACCCGTTTCCGTTCATTTGGGATGCCAACAGCGAGTTTCGCCTGCACGGCCCGTTCCTCGCAGTTGATCCGGTCAACCCCGATCTGGTGCTGCTGGGCACGCCAGCGAATGGTTTATGGCGATCGGGTAATGCGGGCGCTACCTGGACGCGCGTTGCCACTGTCCCTGCCAGCGTCGATCGCGACGCGGCCGCTGGCGTGCAGGCACCCGGGACGATGCTCTGGTTCGAACAACCTGCTGGTGGCAGGCCAACGGGCAGGATATTCGCCATGGCGTCGGGCCACGGTATGTATGTCTCGGCTGATCACGGCGTCAGCTTCACAGCGCTTGGGGCTGGAGCGTCGCACCCTGTAACCCTCCAGCGCGGCGCGTTCGACCGGCGTGGCACCTTTTTCGGCGTCGACGATGCAAGCAAATCGGTCTGGTCCTACCGCGCTGGCGCTTGGCACGATCTGACCGCGGAAGCAGGGCTCAGTGCGCGCGACTATGCCGCTGTCGCCGCCAATCCACGGGCAGACCAGGTTGTTATCTTTGATCGCGGCGGCGTCGGCTATCAGACCACCGATGGCGGTGGCAGCTGGAGCAGCGTCAGTCACACAGCAGAACCGGGGCCGGGCGATCCGCCGTGGCTGCGCGTCGCCGATGCGCCCTTTTTTACGACGGCGGATGCGCAGTTCGACCCGGTTGTTCCCAACAGGCTTTGGGTCGCCTCGGGCGTGGGAGTGTTCTATGCCGATTTTCCGCCCTCAACCGGCACGGTTGGCTGGATCAGCCAGACACGGGGCATTGAGGAGCTCGTTGCAAATGACGTGATCCAGCCGCCAGGGCAGTCGCCCATCTTTGCCGGCTGGGATTTTGGCATTCATGTGAAGGACGATCTGAATGCTTATTCGACGACCTTTGGCCCCAATGAGCGCGCGCTCATGTCAGTCCAGCAACTGGACTGGACACCGGCCAAATCGGGGTTGATCGTAACAAATGCGTCGGACGCACGGATCGGCTGCTGTTCGGATGACGGCAATGCCGTCATGGCGGGCACGAGTACCGATGGCGGGCGACGCTGGCGCAATTTCCGCAATCTGCCGGTCCCGCCGGGGACCAAGGCCAGTGACCCGTGGCATATGTCGTTTGGGACGATCGCGGTGGCATCCGACAACCCTGCCAACATCGTTTGGGAGCCGGCCTTTAATCGTCAGCCCTTCTACACAGTGGATGGCGGTTCGAGTTGGAAGCCGGTGGTGTTGCCCGGCGCTGTTGGTGAAACGCCGGGCTCCTTCCGGAATTTCTGGTATCAGCGCAAGACGCTCGCCGCAGACAAGACGCGGCCCGGGACATTTTACCTTTTCCATAGTGGCGATGTCCCCAATCTTGAACTCGCCGGATTGTGGCGGACGCGCGACGGCGGCACCACCTGGAACAAGGTTTTCGACGGTGAGATTGCCCCGTCGAGCGATCAGGCGGCAAAGCTGCGCTCGGTCCCGGGACAACCGGGCCATCTGTTCTTCACCTCGGGGTATGAGCATGCCGCCGATACCCAGTTGCGCCGCAGTCTCGATGGTGGCGAAACCTGGCAACTTGTCCCGGAGGTGACGCGCGTTGACGATATTGCCTTCGGCAAGGTGGCAAAAGGTGCCGCTTATCCGACCATATATATTTCAGGCCGGGTAGGGGGCAGCTACGGAATCTGGCGCTCCCTAGACGCAGCCGTTACCTGGCAGCTGCTGGTCGACTTCCCGGTTGGTACGCTCGACCAGGTGACAACCCTGGGTGCTGACCCTGATGTGTTCGGCCGGGTCTATATCGGGTACAAGGGGTCGGGCTGGATTTGGGGCGAGCCGGCGCCCTGTACGCCCGCGCCGTATCGTGCGTCGGCGCGCCAGCACTGCACTGCAGTCGCAAAGTGACGAGCTTTGCACCATCGTCTGGCCAGGTGCTGACAAAAGCCGGGCACGCAGCGCCGACCGTGCTTGAACTTTCGATCATCATGCCGTGCCTCAACGAAGCCGAGACGTTGGCGATCTGTATCGAAAAGGCGCAGCGATTTTTGGTCGACCACGCGATCAAAGGCGAGGTCATCGTCGCCGACAATGGCTCGACCGACGGCTCGCAAGCAATTGCAGCAGCGGCTGGCGCGCGTATCGCCGATATCCCCATCCGCGGTTACGGTGCTGCTTTGATCGGCGGTATCGCGGCGGCTCAAAGCGAGTTCATTGCTATGGGCGACGCTGACGACAGCTATGATTTTGGCGGGTTGATGCCTTTCCTCACCAGGTTGCGAGGTGGGGCCGACCTTGTCATGGGCAATCGGTTCCAGGGCGGTATCCAGCCCGGCGCGATGCCATCGCTCCACCGCTATCTCGGCAATCCGGTGCTCAGTTTTCTGGGAAGGCGGTTCTTCGGCGTTGCGATCGGCGACTTTCATTGCGGCCTGCGCGCGTTTCGCCGCGATGCGATCGTCGGATTGGACCTGAAGTCGTCGGGGATGGAGTTTGCCAGCGAAATGGTGGTCAAGGCAGCAATCGCCGGGCTTGAAATCCGCGAGGTGCCGACCACCCTGGCCCCCGATGGTCGTAGCCGCGCGCCGCATCTGCGGACCTGGCGCGACGGATGGCGACATCTGCGCTTTCTGCTGATTTTTGCTCCTAAGTTCTTGTTGCTCTATCCAGGCGTGGCACTGCTGAGTGCTGGGCTGGTCGGTATCTTCGGGCTGATTGGGGGCGATGTGAATCTTGGCGGTGTCGAATTTGGCATTCATACGATGATCTTTGCGGCAATGGCCGCGATCATGGGTGCCCAATTGGTCGGCCTGAGCGTTATAGCCCGTCGCTATGGTGTTGTCGCCGGGCTCTGGCCCGATTCCGGCAATATGCGCTGGCTACGCCAGTGGTTTACCGTCGAGCGGGCCTGTCTTTTCGGCGGCGCCATGCTGACACTTGGTTTGGGCGGCGCGCTTACCGCGACCCTGGTTTGGGCGCGGACGGGGTTCGGCGATTTGAATCCGACCGGTCTGATGCGGCTCACCATTCCGTCGGTGTTAATGTCATGCGTTGGCCTGCAAACGATCGTGACCGGCTTCTTGATGAGCTTGTTCGACCAGCCGCGCTCGACGCGTTGACGCCAAACCTGTCACTGCGCCTTTGCAGTTGCCGTACGTGGTCCGATCAGCGTCCCCTGCAGGGCGCGTGCCACGCGCGCGCCCCCTTCCTTGGTGAAGTGGTCGGAATCGAACAGCATTGGTACGCCCGGTGCCGCTTCGATGATGCAACGGTGCTGGTTACATAACGTCTCGATGAGCGACAGATAGGGGATGCCGGCCCGCTTGGTCTCTGCTTTGAGGCGTACGTCGGCCAAGATGGGCTCTGGCGCCTGGAATGCCGCAGGGTAATCTGGGTCACCGCGCAGCGCTGCTTTGGCGAGCAGCCGCGGTAAGCCGACGCGGTATTCCGGGTTAGGGCCGATGATGGTTACCGAGAGTCCTTGCGCCTTTAGTTGTACAGCGGTTGCGATCATTTCCCGGACCCGCTCCTCGATATCGCCTGTACCGACGCGGCCATAAAGCCAGACCCCGTCGATCCTGCGTTCGCGCGGCAGGTCGAGCATTGCAAATCGCATGAGCGCATCGCAGGCTTTAGCCGGAGCGAGCGGTTGCGGCACAAGAACCGGCAGACAGCCTGAGGCGGTGACCTGCAGGATATTGGCGTCACGATAGGTTGCAATCATCCCGCTGGAAAGGGCGCCGGCGTGGCTATCGCCGACCAGCATATAACTGGGTCGGTTGGGCCTGTTTGGCAGGCACGCCTGGCGGTCGAACTGCGAGATCGGCATCCGGTCGGACAGCAAGCACTGACCCACCCGCATGCTGCGGTTGAAATCATAATCGAGATAGCTCGCAAGGCGGTTTGCCAAAGGCGAAAAACGCTGCGGCAGGCCGGCGCTGATGATCAGCACGCCGCCGAGTGCTGCCAGCGCGCCAAGCACGCCGCCAAAAATCATTAACAGCGAGCGCATCGATACCCGCGAGCGATCGCGGGTTGGCCGTTCGACAAGCCACCACGATAATGTTGCCGCAATGAGCGAGGCGACGAGGACAGTGCTGCGTTCAACGAGCTTGGAGCTTGAAGCGACCAGCAGCCAGTCGGCTTTTTGAAAGGCAATCATCGGCCAGTGCCACAGATACAGTGAATAGGAGATGAGCCCGAGGAAGACGAGCGGCGGCAGCGCTAAAGTGCGTGCAACCAAGGTGTCACCGCTGTGGCCTGAATGGATCACGAGCGCGGCACCAATACAGGGCAAGAGCGCAAGATAGCCCGGGAACAGCATGAACGGCGTGTAGAAGATCATCGGCAAGCCGATCAGCGCGATGCCGGCGAGCCCGGCTGCCTCGCGTTGCCAGCGCCGGGCAAGGCGCGGTACCATGTCGAGGGCGACCATGCAGCCGAGCAACAGTTCCCAAGCGCGCGCGAAGAGCCAGTAGAAGCCAAAACTTGGCGAAAAGCCGATGGTTGCGATGCAAAGGCCAAGCGATGCCACAAAAAGCAGCAGAATGATGCGTTCGAGCCGCTGCGGTACCCAGCGCAGCACTGCGAGCACGACCAGCGGAAAAATCAGATAAAACTGCTCCTCGATGGCAAGCGACCAGCCGTGGAGCAGTGGAAGGGTTTCGCCGGCTGGGTTGAAGTAGTTGATCGTCCACCAGAAATATAGATTGGAAACCGAAAACACGGTGGCGATCAGCGAGCGACCGTATTCAGCTGCCTCGAAGGGAAAATAGCGGAGCAGGACAACAGCGCTGACCGCTGTCAGCAGCACGGCATGAGCCGGCACAATCCGTCGAAAACGACTGCCCCAAAAATCGCGCCCGCTGAACTGCCCGGCGCGCATGTCGGTGACGATCTTGTATCCGATCAAATAGCCGGAGATGACAAAGAAGATGTCGACGCCGACAAAGCCGCCGCGCAGCAGCGATTGCGCGATGTGATAGATGACGACGGGAATGACGGCGATTGCGCGCAGCCCGTCGATGTCACGCCGGTACTTCATCTCGGTCCCCCCTACCGCGGCCTATCGTTTCCATGCGCTCCTTCGCAGGTGAAGGGCGCGGGCGTGAAGGTTGCATCGCTGTGCCCGGCACGCGCTTGGGCGCTTTGGGTGTTGCTCGGCTGCGGAGGTGTCTGTTCAGGAGATAGACACTGAAATCCTCGTCGCCCGACGCCTGGCGAAGTTCGCCCAGCGGCACCACTGCGTCACGAAAGGCGCGTAGGTCGCCGGGAGTCAGCACCAGCGGTCCGAAGGTGCTGCGATCGATGACCATGTACCGATTATCTGATGGGAGCGGGGTATTGAGCAACACCAATACATCGCGGCTGGTCGTGTTTTGTAGCATCTGCGCCGTCGTCAGGATGCGGGCCAGCGTCATCGGGCGAGACTCAGCCAATCTCATGCCGACGACATGGCTGAAGCGCCTCTGTCGCAATGAGTAGATCGGATTGTCGAGATAATAGGCCAGCGCCTCCGCCATGAAATCGGGGTCGGTGACGATGATGGCGCGCTGGAGCCCGTGCCGCGCGATCAGCTCTGCGACATGCTGGGTCTCACTTTCGGGCTTTCCGTTCACGGCATTCACCACTGCGCGGGCAGAGGCTGGCAGTTGCGAAGCCAGTAGCGCCAGGAATAGCGCGCGACCGCCAAACTCGGCCAGTTGCAGCCAAGGTGGAGCTCGCCCGGATGGTTGCCAGCGGCCGCCGTGCCCTTGCACCACCAGCCAGAGCAGCGTGATGTCGAACACGATCACCAGTGCTTCATGGCGGTAGAAGCCGGGGTAGACGAAGACAAAGATCGCCTGCAGTCCAACGAGTGCTGCCAGCGCCGCAATGAGCGCAGCGGGGCGCCTGGCAAACATGGCGGTGCTGCCAAAGACGAGGATGGCGGCGGCGATTTGCATCAAGGGGCTGAAATGGAAGTTGCCAAAAATGCGGGCATAGGCAGTGCCGGGTATCATCTCCAGGGCGCGCGAAAGCCAGCTTGACGGAGCAACCGACGGCGCGTCCTCGAGTGAGGGCACAACCGAAGCAATGCTCGCCACCACACCAACCGCGACTATGGCGGCGTTTAAAATTAGATTTTTCTTGGCAGGCGACCAGCGAATGCCCTGTTCGAAAATGAGATCGATGGCCCAGAACAGATAAAAGGCAAGCGCGAGCACGACGGAATGAACATTTGTGTTGCACAGCAAGGCGAGCAGCAGGCCGAGCACTGGGCCGCGGTGTCGTGACTTGGTATAGCTGGCGGCGATGGCGAATAGCAGCAACATGCTGATCCCGTAGTTTCGCGCGGTGACGCAGTATTCATAGAGGCCAAAAAAACTGAACATCACGAGGCAGACGACCGACAGCCGCAGCGGCGACGCCCATAACAAGGTGGCGTTCGCGGCGACGGTGACGACCAGCGCGGCGCCGGGCAGAACGAGGCGTGTCCCAAATAGGTCGTGGCTGGTTCGAAGGATCACATGCCATAACAAGGGATGGCCGTAGCCGCGCGCGTAGCTCGGCATATCAAAGATGGTGTCGCCGCTGAGCGCGAGACTGAGAGCACGGACCTCGTCGCGCCACATGACGTGGTGTGATACCAAATAGAGGGTGAGTGCCAGCCAAATGAGGCCGACAGCTAGGCGCAGTTGACGGCTGAAGGACTGTGTCGACCCAGTCGTCCTGGGGCTGAACGCCGAGTCCAGCCAGGCGATCATCGGCAGAACGACGGCCGTTGCATAATGGGCCGGGCGCCCACGCTCAGCCTGTCGTCCTGCCCAATGACCGGATCAGCCGGTCGCGCCATCGATCGCTTCCAAGTCAGGCATTGGCATCTTGATAATAGCCCGAATATTTCTTTGAATAATAATAATATGCCCCGACCGACTGCGAGCTGGTATCGACCATTGAATAGATCCCGCCGACCAGGTTGGCGCCGTCGCTCTTCAGCCAGGACGCTGCGGCGGCCACTGCATGTTTTGGTGTCGTATCCCATTTGATCACCAAGGCAACCGCGTCGGCGAGGGCTGCCAGGAAACGTCCATCGGCCAGACCGACGAGCGGTGGAAGATCGAGCATGATCACATCGTAGCGTTCCGAGAGATACTCGAGCAGTTGTGGCATGCGGTCGTTGCCGAAGAGGTTTTCGGAGCTGAAGTGAGGCTTCAGCGTCAGGATTTGATCGAGATTTTCAATGCCACCGGAATGTATCGCGGCCTCGAACGGGGCATCGCCGTGGAGTATCTCGACCAACCCGTTTGCTGGCCTTTCGCCGGTCGACACTTGCCGAAGTTGCGCGCGCCGGACGTCGGCATCGATGATGATCGTGCGATCGCCATTCAGCGCCATGGT
>JAIELC010000128.1 GCA_019753375.1 Sphingomonas sp. | reverse complement strand
CGCCCGCTCCACGACGGGGCGCGGCCCCGGCGAAACCCGGGGCAGGCCCTGCACGGGGCAGGCCGGCAGCCGGACGTCCGATCCGTGATCAACCGGGACGCGGCGAGCCGTCACCCGGCCAAGCCGCCCAGGGCCAACCGCCAAAGGGTCAACGCCCGCAGGGTGAGCGGCCAAACCGCCAGCCGGCGCGTGGGCAAGCATCTCGCGATCCGCAATCGCGCCATCAATCACCTGCCGAGGACCGGTCGGATGGGCGCCCGCAGACCGCCCGGCAGCGGCGGACCGCGTCAGATCCGCGCCGTGCGCGCACCGATGGCGACACACCGTCGCCACAGCGCACCAAGGCAGGTGTCGACGCGCCGCACCATCCGCGTCCCGGCAAACGCCCGCTTGCGCGGACGGCCGGCAAGGCACGATCCGCCGATGCTCCTACCGGGACGAAGCGGCCAAGGCCGCCGCGACCCACCAAACCGCGCGCACCCGACCGGCGCCGCTGACACTATCCAGAACCGATAAGTCGAGACCGAATTGATGAGGATCATTGCTGGCGCCTGGCGCAGCCGCCCGATTGCGACACCCCGGGGAGACACCACCCGCCCGACCGCCGACCGCACGCGGGAAGCGCTGTTCTCGATGCTGACCAGCCGGCTGGGATCGTTTGACGGGTTGGCGGTCGCCGATCTGTTTGCCGGATCGGGCGCGCTGGGCCTGGAGGCCCTGTCACGCGGAGCGGCAACGTGCCTGTTCGTCGAACAGGACCGCGCGGCGATCGATGCCCTGCGTGCCAATATTGCAAAACTTGGTGCGACCGGCGCCGACGTCCGGGCACAATCGGTGCTGGCGCTTGGGCCTGCGGTCAAGCCGCTCGACCTGATCATGATGGACCCGCCTTATGGGTCCGGCGCCGGCGCGGTCGCCGTTGACAAGCTGGCGCGGCTTGGCTGGATCAATCCTGCCAGCTGGGTGAGTATCGAAACCGCATTGACCGAAGAAATCGAGCTTCAGGGGTTCGATATCGATGTCAGCCGCACCCACGGCAAGGCGCGGATCACGCTGCTGCGGATGGCGACACCCTAGCGATCCGCGCGCCTGCGTCGGGGGTCAGACCGTCCCTATCGACCCGATGATCGTCAGCAACAGCCAATACAGCCCGCCCGAAATCAGCATGGCGGCCGGCAGGGTCATCACCCATGCCAGCACCATGTTGCGGATCGTCCGCGCCTGCAGCCCGGCGCCGTTGGCAACGCTTGCCCCCGCGACGCCGCTGGTCAGGATGTGGGTGGTCGACACCGGCATCCCGAATTTTTCAGCCAGCAGGATGGTGCTGGCCGCAACCAGTTCGGCCGACGCGCCCATGCCGTACGTCAGATGCGACTTGCCGATTCGTTCACCAACCGTCACGACGATCCGCCGCCAGCCGACCATCGTTCCCAGCCCCAGCGCCAGCGCGACGGTTACCTTGACCCATAGCGGGATATAGCGGGTGCCTTGTTCGAGCCTGCCCTGATAAGCGCTCAGCGCTTTCAGCTCGGTATCAGTAAAGGTCTGGTGCGCAGTTTTGGCCTTGGTCGCGATCTTGCTGACGTCGAGCACCAGATACATGTCGTTGCGTAAATTGGGTGTCTCTGCCGCCGGTACCTTGGACAAGCTGCCATAACCCTGGAGACGACGGCTGAGGTCGCGGGACACCGTTTCAATCGACGCATAAACCACCGGGCTGCTCGCGTCCTTGGTCTTGAGCGCGCTGGTCAACGCCTCGCGCGCGGCATCAACGCCAATCGGCGTACCCTCGGCATGCGCCCGAAAGATGTTCGCCGCATCGTTGGCGGTCTGGACAAAGGCCGGCGTTTCCTTTTCGGGCATCGTCCGGTTGAGCGCATAGGCGGTGGGCGCGCAGCCGATCAGGATCAGCATGATCAGCCCCATGCCCTTTTGGCCGTCATTGCCGCCGTGCGCAAAGCTGACCGCGGTGCAGGTGAAGATCAACAGCGCGCGAATGCCCCGCGGCGGCGGCGTATTGCCTACCGGTTCGCGGTACAGCGACGGATTGCGCAGCACCAGCTTCATGACCCAGAGCAACAGCATCGCCGCGACGAAACCGATCAGCGGACTGAACAACAGCGCAGACAGCACCTTTTGCGCCTGCGCCCAATCGACGCCCTGCGTGCCACCGGTACCAGCGGACAAGAGCTGATTGGCAAAGCCAACGCCCAAAATCGATCCGATCAGCGCATGGCTCGACGAATTGGGCAGCCCGACATACCAGGTCGCCAGATTCCAGGCCACGGCGGCGAACAGCAACGCAAAGATCATCGCAAATCCGGCATTTGACCCGACATGCAGGATCAGATCGACCGGCAGCAGCGTTACGATCGAATAGGCAACCGCACCGCTGGAAAACAGCACGCCCAGAAAATTAAATACCCCCGACCAGACCACCGCCACCGATGCCGGCATCGAATTGGTATAGATAACCGTGGCGACCGCATTGGCGGTATCATGAAAGCCGTTGACGAATTCAAACCCCAGCGCAATCACCAGCGCCAGCGCAAGAAACGCGAACACGCCCAGCGCCAGACTTTCACCAACCAAGGCGGTGTCGGTAAAAATGCTGTAGCCCGCATAGGCAAGGCCCCCGAGGATCGCGAGAAAAAAGGCCGCCTGACCCAGGGGATTTACCGGCTGATCGAGCCGATGACTAAGCGCCGGGTCCGAATCAGACGCATCGCTGTCTAGTGAAATTGTCGCCATGCGACTGCCAATCGGCCCCGTGTATGATGAATTTATGACAGGCGGGGCCTCTGCCCTGCCAATCGCGACAGGGCAAGCGCGAATTTTGGCGCGCGGATGACGTTTACAGCAGGGCGCCGCTGGGCATCGCCGCAAAATGAGCGCGCGCCGCGTCGATCAATGCGCGCACATTCGGCAACCGGCTGCGTGAGGGTTGATAGACCAGGTGGACTGGCACTGGCTCGGGCGCGACCTCGTCAAGAATGGGCACCAGCCTGCCCGCCGCAATCGCATCGGCGACCTGATAAGAAAGCACACGCACGATCCCCAACCCCTGCTCGGCGGCGGCAATTGCTGCGTCGGCATTGTTCAAGAGCAGGCGCGGTTCGATGCGCACCATCGTGCGATCCCCAAATCGCCATTCATGCCCGTGGTCAACCGCATCGAACGAGATGAGGCAGAAATCGTGCAGATGCGCCACGCGATCGGGCAATCCGGATCGGGCGATATAGTCCGGGCTGGCGACGAGCCGACGGCGTACATCGCCCAGTTTGACGGCGTGGAGCGCGCTGTCGACCAGGTCGCCAATCCGCACCGCGACGTCGATACCTTCATCGACCAGTCGGGTGATCCGATCGACCAGCAGCAGACGGACCGTCAAGGATCGGTGCGTGATCAACAGCCGCGAAACCAACGGCACAATATGCAGTCGCCCAAACACCACCGGCGCGGTAATCATCATCGTACCGCCGGGTGCCGCGCCCTGCCCTTTCAACTCCAGCGCCGCGTCTTCAAGCTCGCTGAGCGCCAAGCGCGCTCGCGCCAGATAAGCCGCCCCGACATCGGTCAACCGGACCGATCGCGTCGTTCGGCGCAGCAGTTCAGCGCCAAGATCAGCCTCCAGCGCGGCAATCGCGCGGCTTGCCGCCGTGGCCGAAACGTGGCGACTACGCGCGCCCTCGGCAAAGCTGGCAGCGTCGGCAACCGCCACAAAGGTCCGCAGAGCGTCGAGCCGGTCCATCTTATTATCCCGTATTTCGCAACTATAAACTGCCAAATAAGACAATTATCTCGGACAATCCAGCACTCCATATAGCGTCCATCGGCATCGGACCCCCGATCTGGCCGACCTGGAGAAAACACATGGCACGTCTCAACATCCCAACCGTCAATGCTTCACCGGAAAAGTCACAACCCTTGCTGGCTGCCGTTGAAAAGCAGCTTGGCGTCGTCCCCAACTTGTTCCGCCTCGTGGGCAACAGCCCGGCGGCACTTGAAGGGCAATTAGGCCTTGGCGCAGCCCTTGGTCGCACGCTTGACGTCAAGACCCGCGAACGCATTGCCCTGGCAGTCGCACAGGCCAATGGTTGCGACTATTGCCTGTCTGCACACACCTATCTCGGCCTGAACCTTGCCAAAATTGACCAAGCCGAGATCGCGCTGAATCGCGCCGGCCATTCATCCGATGCGCGGGCCGATGCCGCCGTCCAATTCGCGGCGCGCGTGGTTGCGACTCGCGGCAAGGTAAATGATGCCGATCTGTCGGCGGTTCGCCTCGCAGGGTTTAGCGACGCTCAGATTGTCGACATTGTGCTCAATGTAACGCTGAACGTCTTCACCAATTACATGAACAACGTCGCGGAAACCGACATCGATTTCCCTGTCGTGCTCGCGTCTCAGGCCGCCTAAGGTCTGGGTCTCCACCGGCGGGCATCCCTCCCACCCCCCTCGCTCGCCGGTGGGTTACCTTGCTTTAGGAGCATTGACGATGGCTACTGGGTATCTCGATATCGCGTTTACCCCATCCGTCGAGGCGGCACAGGCCAGCAATGGTTCAGCCGGGCTCTACGACAAGATGCGTGCGATGCGCATGACGACCCGCCTCGGCCCTGCCGAGGAGGATTTTATCACCCGCCGTGACAGCCTTTATCTCGCCAGCGCCGGCGAGACCGGTTGGCCCTATGTCCAGCACCGCGGCGGGCCGGCTGGTTTCGTGAAGGTCATCGATGACAAAACGCTGGCCTTCGCCGACTTTCGCGGCAATCGGCAGTATATCAGCCTTGGCAACACAACGGCCAACGACCGGGTTTCCTTGTTTCTGATGGATTATCCAAACCGTCGCCGGTTAAAAATTTACGCGCGGCTGGAAGTTCGTGATCTCTCCGCAGACCCGGGGCTTGCCGAACGGATCGTGCTTGCCGGCTACCGCGCGATTCCCGAGCGCGCGATGGTGTTCCATATCGAAGCGTTTGACTGGAATTGCCCACAGCATATCAGCCCGCGCTTCACCGAAGCTGAAATAGACCAAGCCGTTCAGCCGTTGCGGGAACAGCTTGCCGCGCTTGAAGCTGAGAATCGGGCGCTGAAAGACCGGCTCGCGAGCAGCGGTCAAGGATAACCCCCAAAGCGGCCCGCCGTTCACTGTCCCCGTCACACATGGATCAGGGTAGATAGCGCCCGAAAGATCAGAGCCCGCTCAGCACCGCCGCCATGGCGGGCATAACCGCCTGCAGCCCTTTGACCGGTCGGATCATCACCCGAAATCCGGTGATTTTGTCATCCGTGTTCCAGTGGATGATATCGACGCCGTTGACGTGAATACCGTCAAGGTCGAGCTCGAACTCCAATACGGCCGATGTCTCGCCGATCCACTCCTCGACATAGCGAAAACTTGGTGTGCCCAATACTGCCTGCGCTGCCGTCAGATATTTAATCGTAATTGCCTTGCCATGCTGGGGGGTATGCACGGCCGGTGACTGAAAGATGCAATCGTCCGCAATCAGATCGTGCAGTTGCGCCGGATCCCGCGCCTCCATCATCCGGTGCCAGTGATCGATTGCGACAGCCATCTCGGATTAGTCCTTTCGATAATGTCCGGTCCGGCGCGTTTCCGCACCCGGCGACCAACTCCTGCCATAATCGAGTATGCGGGCGAAGGCGATGCCCCACTAGTCGCACCTATCCCGTCAGGCGATCGCTACTATCGCCATCACCCCGCTAAGCAACGCGACGAAAAATTGGTTCACCGATGTGCGGCAGACATTAAACTAATGGCTCGCTCAGCATGTTTAGCTGCATTTTGTCATTCGCGGCGATGCGCTGCGGCGCAACGCCGGAACCATAACGCCCCAGCAACGTTTTGAGGGCTGCAGTGCAATTAATCTCCCCACCAAAGCCGTAAATTTGCCGCAAAATCTGGCAAGGGGCTGCAGGGAGTTTGTTAAATCTGTCTGGGTTAACGTCGTCGTCTCTGGCCATTTCGCAGGTCTGTAATGAGTATGCATCGCTTGGTTCTGACGAAATCCGTCGACGATAACAGCAGCCTGGCGGCATGGCCGGACGACCAGGATTGCTCATCCAAGCAGGATTTCCTGCGCGTGCTGCCCAACCAGGCGCCGCGCATCCTGACGGTGATCAACAGTTTTGATCCGGGCGGGGTAGAGCGCGTGGCGTTGCGTCTGAATGCCGCCTGGCGCCGAATGGGGATTGCGGCGCGCGTCGTTGCAGGCCGGGCGAGCGGTTCCGCTGCAACGCGGCCGGACACGATAGACCACAGCGCGGAAATCCGAATCCTTCCCGAAGAAAGCGGTCCCGGCTTGCGTTCGCCGCTGCTCCGGATGCTGCGCGCGCTGCCGGACATCATTCGCGAAGAACGCCCCGATCTGATCTTCTGCCCCGGCAATACCTATACGTTGGTGGCCGTAGCGCTGAAGCTCGCGCTCGGGAGGCAGTGCCCTCCGATCATCGCCAAGATCAGCAACGATTTGCATCGGCGCGACATGAACCCGGTCCTGCGCTTTTTCTATCATCGCTGGCTGTGGCTGCAGGGACGCTGGATTGATCGGTTCGTTGCGATTGCACCGGCGATGGCCACCGAAATCCAGCAGTTGATGCAGGTGCCCGCAGATCGGGTCAGCGTGATCAACAACCCGGTTCTGAGCAACGACGAACTGAACGGCTATGCGAAACTGGCGCGCATCCCGGCGCTCAATGGTCGGCGGTTTATCGCGATCGGTCGGCTTGTTCCGCAAAAAAACTTCATTCTTTTGGTCGACGCATTTGCAGAGATTGCACGGCCCGATGACCGGCTGACGATTCTGGGCGAAGGCCCGGAACGTGCCGCCATCGAACAACGGGCGGCGCAGCTGGGGATTGCCGATCGACTGGTCATGCCGGGGCACGTGGCCGATGTCCGTAACAGGCTGGCAAATGCCGATGTGTTTTGCATGTCGTCCAACTTTGAAGGCATTCCCGCCGGGCTGATTGAAGCAATGGCGGCTGGCCTTGCGATTGTTGCGACCGATTGCAGTGCGGGCATGGCCGATCTGACCGGACATGGCCGGTTTGGCACGTTGGTTCCGGTCGGTGATGTGACGGCATTGGCCGGCGCGATGGACGGTGTCGGGCCGGGACAGTCGCAATATGCCGAGGCGTTTGATCACTTGCGCAGCTACACACTCGAAGCGGGCGCGCGCGCCTATATCGCGTTGGGGCTCGAGCTTACCGAGCGTGAACCGGTTCGCCGCTTAGCATTAGCGTAACGGCGCTTGCCGAGGGGGACGCTGTTCCCTAACTGTTCGCGGATGAGTCTTCCCGCGCACCAGCCCGACGATCCCCCATATCTTAAAGGACTGAACGCGCCACAGCGTGACGCGGTGATGACGACTGACGGCCCGGTCCTGGTACTGGCCGGTGCCGGAACGGGAAAAACCGCTGCGCTGACGGCGCGACTGGCGCATCTGTTATACACGCGCAAGGCGTATCCATCGGAAATCCTGTCGGTTACCTTCACCAATAAAGCGGCGCGCGAGATGCGCGAACGCGTCCGCAATATTGTCGGGGATGTCGTTGAAGGGATGCCGTGGCTCGGGACGTTCCACGCCATCGGCGCCAAGATGCTGCGCCGGCATGCAGAGCTGGTCGGCCTGCAATCGAACTTCACCATATTGGATACCGACGACCAGCTGCGGTTGCTGAAACAGCTCGTTCTCGCCGCAGATATCGATGAAAAGCGCTTTCCCGCGCGCGCGCTGGGCGGGCTGATCGATGAATGGAAGAACAAGGGACTAACCCCCGCCGATATCGATGCCGGCGAAAGCGAACGCTGGGCCAATGGCCGCGGCGGTGAGCTGTACCAGCAATATCAGGCCCGGCTCGCGGCGCTGAACGCCTGCGATTTCGGGGACTTGCTGCTGCATATGCTCGTCATCCTGCGCAAGGATCGCGCGGTGCTGAGCCAGTATCAGCAGCGCTTCCGATACATCATGGTCGATGAATATCAGGACACCAACAGCGTCCAGTATCTGTGGCTGCGTTTGCTGGCGCAGGAACGCAAAAATATCTGCTGCGTTGGCGACGATGACCAGTCAATCTATTCATGGCGCGGCGCGCAGGTGGAAAATATCCTGAAGTTCGAAAAGGATTTTCCGGGCGCGAAGATTATCAGGCTCGAACAAAATTACCGCTCTACCCCCCATATTCTGGCAGCGGCATCCGGCGTTATCGCCAATAATGGCGGCCGGCTGGGCAAGACGCTGTGGACGCAGGAATCCGATGGCGAAAAGGTCCGCGTGATCGGGGTCTGGGACGGGCCCGAGGAAGCCCGCCGGGTGGGTGAAGAGATCGAGACGCTCCAGCGTGGCGGCAAAAGCCTTGATCACATCGCCATCCTGGTCCGCGCGCAGCACCAGACACGCGAATTTGAAGATCGCTTTATCGCCATCGGCATGCCGTACCGTATCGTCGGTGGTTTTCGCTTTTACGAGCGCGCCGAAATCCGCGATGCGCTGGCGTATCTGCGGCTGGTCAATCAGCCCGCCGACGATCTGGCGTTTGAACGTATCGTCAACGTGCCAAAGCGCGGCCTGGGGGACAAAGCCGTTCAGAAACTGCATTTGCTCGCCCGCGCAGAAGGCATCCCGCTCAGCCTTGCCGCCGCGCGGATTCTCGATAGCGATGAGCTGACTCCGCAGGCGCGACGGGCGCTGGGCAATTTCGTCATCGATCTCGCCCGCTGGCGGGCCGCCGCGAACGACTTGCCCCATCCCGAACTCGCCCGGCTGATCCTTGATGAAAGCGGCTATACCGGGGTGCTCCAGGTCGAAAAATCGGTCGAGGCATCGGGGCGGCTGGAGAATCTGAACGAGCTTGTCCGCGCGATGGAAGAGTATGAAACGCTCGGCGAGTTTCTGGAGCATGTCAGCCTGGTGATGGACAATGAGGCGGGCGCGCAGGATCCCCAGGTGACGATCATGACCATCCACGCGGCCAAGGGTCTGGAATTCGACACGGTCTTCCTGGTCGGCTGGGAAGAAGGCGTGTTCCCGTCGCAGCGCGCGCTCGACGAAGGCGGGCTGGCCAGCCTCGAGGAAGAACGCCGCCTCGCCTATGTCGCGATTACGCGCGCGCGCCGTCGCGCGACCATCCTCCATGCCGCCAATCGCCGCATCTACGGGCAATGGTCATCGAGCATCCCGAGCCGCTTCGTCGGCGAATTGCCACGCGCGCATGTCGAGGAAGAATCGAGCATGACCGGCGGCGAGAGCCTGTGGCGCGCCAATTGGACAACCCATGCCGATCCTTTTGCCGATGTCGGGCGCGGCACCGGCCGCGGCCCCGGCTGGCAGCGTGCCGCCGGTGTCGGTGGCGGCGGCTCGGGTTTTGTCCGCGAACCCGCCCGCATCGTCGAGGCCCGCGCCAGCGCGGTCAGCATCGGCAATAAGGGGCGCAGCGACCTTGCGCTTGGCATGCGCGTGTTTCACCAAAAGTTCGGCTATGGCGCGATTGCGGAAATCGAGGGCAACAAGCTGGAGATTGATTTCGAAAATGCCGGGCGCAAACGGGTCATGGACAGCTTTGTCACGATCGGCTGACGGCGCCGCGGCCGCATTGCTTCCCGGCCACTTTGCGTCTCTGCCGCAGTATCGCGACGCGCGCCTGCCCCGTCCTAAAACCCGACAAACACCGCCGCCTCGTCGACCGATTTGCGTTCTGAGACCACCGCATTGGCGGGAAAGCTGTCATCCGGCCAGCCCAGCGCGATGCTTTTCATGATGATCTGATCATCGGCGATCCCGGCATGTTCGCGCACGACGGGCGATTGCATGATCCCCTGGCTGTTGATCACCGTGCCCAGCCCGCGCGACCAGGCGGCGTTGACCAGCGCCGTCGCCACCGCGCCGCAATCGAACGGGGTGTCGTCGCTGCCGTCGAGCACCCGGTCATAGGTGATGATCACGCACACCGGCGCATCGAACTGGCGAAAGCCCCGCAACACCCAGTCCTGCCGACGTTCCTTGTCATCGCGGTCGATGCCCATCGCCGAAAACAGCTGCTTGGCCACGCCGATCTGCCGTTCCCGGTGCGCGCCCGCAAAGGGCTGACCCGTCCGGAATTCGCGCGACTGCGGCACGCCCGCAACCATCCGCTCGGTATTGCCGGCGCGGATTCGGTCCAGCGGTTCGCCGGTGATCACATAGAAATTCCACGGCTGCGTGTTCATCGATGACGGCGCGCGCATCGCCAGCGCGATGATTTCCCGGATCAGCTCTTGCGGCACCGGATCGGGCTTGTACCCGCGAATACTCCGGCGCCCCAGCACAACGTCGTCAAACAGCATTAATCGCCCCTGAAATGGATGGTCCATTTCCCGTCGTTAAAGATTTACGATCCGGTTGAAACCCCGTGGTGCCGAAAAGTTCCGGCGATCAGGCCGCGCCGATCATGCTGAAAATCGGCCGCGATCGGGGTTCTCGCTGGGGTCATCAGGCATCGCCGCAACCAAGCCATCCATCCGGTGCGGAAACAACGTGCCCTGGGCAAGCATCGCTCCATAGCCCCGTGCCAGCCCGGCATGCGCTGCACGGGCCGCCGGGCTCGCCGCCGTCCGGGCGCGCATCAACGATATTTGCTCGCGCGCGAGCAGATAATTGGTGTCCATGATGATAGTCCGTCATTCTCAGGCGGGGACAAAAGCGCCCTCAGTCACAAGATGCCTGCGGATCAGATCGGGTGATGCCCAATCATAGCATAAGCGCGACGCATCCCCGTCATCAATTCGCGGGCATACTGGAGTCGGCGGGGTCCGCACCGAGCAGGGCAGCATTAGTCATAGTCGATCCGGAAATGCGGGAGGGCAGCAGACTGCCCACTTGCAGACCCCGTGGTTTGCAATCACTCTGATTATATGGCCCATCAGATCCATGCCTATGAATTCTCAGAGACCGCGTTCGTCGAAGGCAGCGACCCGGTGGTATGTGTCGTGCGTCTATCAATGCTTGACGGCTATATGACTGTCTCTGAACTTGATGAGGCATTCAGCGGCTATGCCTCATACCGCCAGGCACCTTGGATGAAACGCTATGTTGGTGTGTGGGGAAGAAAAAACTGCCAACGACTCCGACGATTCCTGCGAGAGCGCGGTGCTGATGTCGTAATTTGTCGGGAGCGTCCATCACGTCTTTTTTTGGCGAGTTACAAAACGCGCGGGACCAGAAACAAGGTCCGATTGCTAGCCGCGCGGAACGACCGCTAGCCACACTTAAGTTCCCGAACCCGGCGTGTGCGATTTCTTTCCAAGTCCAGACAAAGGCGTTGGATGGAGCGGGCATCAAAAAACCGACGGTCGGCCATCGCCCAATAGCGGACGCTATCGAATTGCCGTAGGCATTGAAGAATCTCGGAGTGTCCATCAATGAAGCCACCGTGGATTGCCTATCCCGACATAGCCCCTGGCATGGGCTGGAGGATGGGCTTTGGCGCGTGCTACAGTGATAAATTTGCTGCTTGGTTCGGTAATCTGAAACCGCAGGACCAACAAAGTTTGATGTTGTCGGCGCCCGAGCCTGAGGGTTTTAAAGGCTACTACCAAAACATCATCGATTACTGGTTGCGCGACGACGCGTCTGACGACAGCTAACCACCAATCCCCGCCCTTCAATTCACCAGCGCCGCCCGCTTCTCCCTTGCGGTCCCTAGCCACGCGGAACGCGGGCCGCACGCTCGCTGACCGGGGCGGCGGTTGGCGGCAGCGCTGTCGGGGGGCTGGGCGGCAGCGGTACCAGGTCCAGCACATCCAGTGCGCCGCTGGGCCCGCCGCCTTTGGCGAGAACCAGCCGCCAGCGAAACACCCCGATGCGTTCGACCACGCCGACCACATTATGTCCCGGCATGGCGCCATAAGGCGGCGCGGCGTCCTGCGGTCGTGTTCGATTGGTCCCCAGGAAGATCAGGCGCTTGGTGCCTTCATCGCTGAACAACCATCCGCCTGGCAGCGTGGTGCCGTCTTGCTTCGTCAGCGATTGCGCCTTGTCATCCCCGTCGACCACGCAGGTATCGGGTCGATAGGCGATATAGGCCGGACGCGCGCCCAGCCGGACCAATCGGCACTGATACGTGCCCGGCGGCAACGCCGGCAGGGGTTGCGCGCCGGCGGGGTCGAGCAACGGCCCCTCGATCCGAAGCCTGGTCGGATATCGGCGTGCGGCCTCGCTGCGCGCCGCGTCCCATTGGGTCGCGAGGCTGTCGATACTCGCCTGATCATCGGGCACGGCAATCGTTCGCCACGCGGCCAGTGGCGGCGCGTCAACCGTCACGACAGCTTCACGCTTCGGCGCATGTGCCATGCACCCGCCAAGCGCGAGCAACCCCAGCAACAGGCCAAATCGACGCATTTCCGGTCCTAGAAAAATAAGAAAAAATCACCGTTTCAGGGCGTTAACAAAAGGTAAACGTCAAATAGTTAACAAAGGATTAAATGACGACCGTCCAGAACTGTTGGCGCGCCGAAACGGTCCCCCAACAAGATCAATGCATGACGACGCCGAGCGTACCGCAAATTTTGCGCGGCGCGGGCCAAAAAGCCGGCCTTTGATGATCGCGACGGTTGGTGCTGACCCACCCGCGCCGACAATTATCCGGACAAATCAAGCCGTGTGCATCTTGCCGATCGGGGTCTGAAGGCGTAGCGGCGACAAGGTATGGGACTCCATGGCAATCCGACGTTGATCGTCGCAACGCTGGCGATGGGAAGCGCGTTGGTTGCGGTGGCCGGGATCGGCTATCTCATCGTCGCCGGCTTCCTTACGGCTCGCTTTGCCCGCAGGGCAAAGCCGGGCGCTGGTCATCCCAATACGCCCGCCATTTCGG
>JAIELC010000085.1 GCA_019753375.1 Sphingomonas sp. | reverse complement strand
GGGTGCCGATGCGGTGTTCGGGATCGGCATTGCGCTGTGGTTGCTGTGGGGGGCGATGCGGGCGTCAACCGATGCGATCGACCAGCTGATGGACAAGGCCTGGCCCGAAGAGAAACGCCGTCGCTTTGTGGAAGTCGCCAGCCAGTTCCCGGAACTGAAAAGCCTGCACGATCTGCGGACGCGGACGAGTGGGGCGACCGATTTTGTCCAGTTCCATATCGCCATGGACCCCGCCATGACGATCCTTGCCGCGCACGACGTGACCGAGGCGCTGGAACAGCGGCTTGCCGCCGAATTCCCCGGCACCGAAGTATTGATCCATATCGATCCCGAAGGTCAGGTCGACCATCCCGGCAATGACCTGGTCGAAACCGATGAGATCGCCAAACTGAAGGAAGCAGACCAATGAGCCGCCGCCTGCCGATTACCCAGATCGATGCCTTTGCCGATCGGCCCTTTACCGGCAATCCGGCCGCGGTGATGCCGCTGGATGCCTGGCTGGACGATTCGGTGCTGCAACAGATTGCGTCGGAAAATAACCTGTCCGAAACCGCTTTCATCATTCCCGACGACAGCGATGCCGCCGATTTCGAGCTGCGCTGGTTCACGCCCGCCGCTGAAGTAGCGTTGTGCGGGCATGCCACCTTGGCCAGCGGCCATTATGTGCTGGCGTCTGACCCCGACCGTGATCAGGTGCGGTTCCGGACCCGTCAGGCCGGGATCTTGTCGGTCGCGCGCAAGGGCGATGGGTATGACATGGCGCTGCCGGCCTGGGGCCCAAGTCCAAAGCCGCTGCCCGAAATCGTCGCGGCGTTGGGCGTGGCGGCGGCGACCGATACATTGTGGCACGAACGGGGCTATGCGCTGATCGTGCTCGAGCGTGCAGCGCAGGTCCGCGCGCTCAAGCCCGACTCCGGCGCGCTCGCAAAGCTCGGCCCTATTGTCGCCATCGCGACCGCGCCGGGCGACACCAGCGATGTGATCAGTCGCGTGTTCACGCCCGGTTTCGACATTCCCGAAGACCCGGTCACCGGTTCTGCGCACGCCGTGATGACCCCCTATTGGGCGGCGCGGCTGGGCCGTAACAGCTTCAGCGCTTTTCAGGCAAGCAAGCGCGGGGGGGATGTTGGCTGCAGGCTGGCGGGCGATCAGGTGATCCTGACCGGGCGCTGCGTCACGATGCTGGAAGGCGTGTTTCTGCTGTAGCGGCCAGATGGACCGGGCGCGGCCGGGCTATCGCGCGGGCACCAGCGCGTCCACGGCATTGCCCATCGCGGCCATCACCGGCGCCAGCTTGTCGTCCTGCGTCTTGCCAAGCCTGACCAGCACATAGCTGTGCGGCTTGCCGTCGCGGCCGACCCCGCTGAACGCCATGACAAACTGGCCGAGATGGCCATCCATCGCCGCCAGCGTGTCGGGCCCCTTGCCGGGAAACAAGGTGGGCGCGCCGGCGACATGGCTGACCCGGTTGAGCCAGGTCTGGCCGCCATATTCGGGATTGGTCGCGCTGGGCGCTTTCATGAAAGCCAGCCAGTCGGGTGCGATGATCGGCGACCCGTCTGCGCCCTTGCCGTCGAGCAGCAGCTTGCCCATCCGGCCCCAGTCGTCGAGCGACATGTGGATGATCGATCCGCCAATCTGCGTGCCCGCACCGTCAAATTCGGGGAAGGCGGTGGTGATCCCGGCGGGCGTCCATAACCGCGCATAGGCGAAGGCGCGATAGGCCTTGGCGCGCAGCTGCGGATCGGCGCTGTCGGTCAGCGTGCGGGTGATGATTTCGGCCAGAATGATCGTCGTGAGCGAGCTGTATTTGAACATCGATCCGGGAGCATGATCGACCGGCTTGGCAATGGCGCGCGCGGCCATCGCCTGCGTGCCGCCGACGAACAGGACCTGGTTGGTGTCGGATCGCTCGATGATCCTGCCGACTTCGATATGCTCCAGCCCCGACGCCATGGTGAGCAGGTGGCGCAGCGTTATGTTGGCGCGCGGATCGCCGGGTCGGTGCCATTCGGCAATGGGCGCGGGCGCATCGAGCTGCAGCTTGCCGTCGGCGACCAGTTCGCCAACCAGCATCGCCGTCACCGTCTTGGCCATCGACCAGCTGATGAACCGGGTCGCGTCCGAATAGCCCGGCGCATAATGTTTCGCGACGACGGCGCCATCCTTGATCAACAGCGCGGCGCGGGGTTCGCCCTGATCGGCTGCAAATAGCGGCGCGATCCGCGGATCGATCGTGCTGGCCGGGCGGGCCGGCGCCGAACTGGTCAGCAGGATAGCGGCGGCTGCCGCGACGATCGGCCATTGACGTTGCATGGCTGTAGCCTAGGCTCCCGCGCCATGAACACAAGACGGTTGATCCTGCCCGCTGCCCTGGTGGTCCTTGCCGCGCTGGTGGTCGGCGGCTGGCTGTATATCCGTGCGATCCAGCCGCAACTGCAGCTTGGCGTCGGCTATGGTGCGCGGGTGGCGTGTGCGTGCCGCTATATCGGCAACCGGCCGCTGGCGAGCTGCTATCATGATTTCGAGCCCGGCATGGAGCCGATCAGGCTTGCCGATGATCCCCGCACAAAGACGGTCACGGCATCGGTGCCGCTGATTGCCCGCCGTTCGGTGCGCTTTGATCCGCTGCTGGGCTGCCAGCCAGAGGCGCTGCCCCGCTAGGCCTGTCGGCTTTGGCGGATCATGCTGCGCAGAATTTTGCCCTTGGTGGGGGCAGGGCCCGGGTCGGGCGCGATGAGGTCGTCGGGTCGCGTCCGCATCACTTCATATTGCGCGGTGCGAAATCCATCGCCCCAGGCATCGCTATGCCGTTCGAAATATGGTGCCGATGCGGCATCGAGCCGGTCGATCATACCGCCGTGAATGCGTCTCGCTGCCCAGCCATAGGCATCACGGCGATGTTCGGCGAATCGCTCGGCCGCCAAATCCAGTTGCTGCGCATCCGGCGCAAGGTCGAGAATCTGAAATAAATTCAGCGCCGCAATACGATCAATGCTCCAACAGCCAGCCTGCGTCATCCCGCTTCCCCCACCGTGCGCCGCCAAGGCTAGCACCAGTCAGCGGCGGAGCAAGCGGGCTGATCACCCAGGATCACGCAGCGATCGCATCGCGATCACACAGCAATCATCGCCCGTTCGGTTTCCTCGATCCAGCCACCGCCCAATACCCGGTCGCCGGCGTAAAGCACGGCGGCCTGTCCCGGCGAGACGCCATATTCGGGGGCGTCAAAAACCACCCGGTCGCCTTCCAGCCGGGCCGGGGCGGGTTTTGCCATCGACCGCACTTTGGCCGTCAAGCCCGCCGACACGGTATCCCCCGCCACGCCATTGATCGCGTCGCCCAGCCAGTTGATGCCTGAAAGCCGCGCCGACGCCACGGCCAGCGCCCGGCGCGGACCAACCACAACCCGGCGCGCGGCAGGCTCCAGCCGAATGACATAAAGCGGCTCGGGCTCGCCGCCAATTTCCAGCCCGCGCCGTTGGCCGACGGTGAAATGGATCAGGCCCTTATGATGTCCCAACACCCGGCCGCTTTCATCGACAATCTCGCCGGACGTGTCTGCTTCGGGGCGCAATTTCCTGACCAGCGTCGCGTAGTCGCCATCCGGCACAAAGCAAATGTCCTGGCTGTCGGGCTTTGCAGCAACGATCAGTCCCATGTCCTGCGCGATCTGGCGGACCAGCGGTTTTTCCATGCCCCCCAGCGGAAAGCGCAGAAAATCCAGCTGGTCGCGCGTCGTCGCAAACAGAAAATAGCTCTGATCACGAGCCGGATCGATCGCGCGGTGCAGCTCGGCGCCACCAGCACCGTCGACCCGGCGCACATAATGGCCGGTTGCCAGACAATCGGCGCCCAGGTCGCGCGCGAGGTTGAACAGGTCGGTGAATTTTGGCCCCATATTGCACTTGATGCAGGGAATGGGGGTGCGGCCCGCCAGATATTCGTCGGCAAATTCGTCGATCACTTGCGTGCGAAAGCTCGATTCATGATCGAACACATAATGCGCAATCCCCAGACGCTCGCACACGGCGCGGGCATCGCGGATGTCGCGTCCGGCGCAACAGCTGCCGGCCCGGCCGACCGCCTCGCCATGATCGTAAAGCTGCAACGTAATGCCGATCACCTCGGCCCCGGTCCGCACCGCCAGCGCCGCGACCACCGACGAATCGACGCCGCCCGACATCGCAACAACGATGCGCTTGGCCTGCGGGTCTGCTCCCAGCTGAAAATCACCTTTGTCCATGATGATGCGCAGATAGGCACTGATCGCGCAGGATGCAAAGTAACCTAGTTTTACAAACCCTTTCCAGCGGCTTAACCGGACCTTTAGGTTGTTCGGCTAGATCACCCCGTGTCGAGAGTCGTCACGTCTAGGGTAGTGCTGGTGGACCTAAGTTTTCCGCGATTTGATCAAGATAGCACGGTTTCGGCATTGCCGCCCGATCTTGCTATTCTGCTGGTTGGCATCGCGGCGCGCCAAGCCACAAGCCCAACGGCAATATTGAATGATCGCGGCGCAAGCCCGGAAACCCAGCACGGTTTGCTGGCACCAGCTTGTGGCGCTTTCAGCGGGATCGTCGCAGAATCGATCGCTGCCTGGAAAGAGGAATGAACGGGCCGTTTACCGTGCCGTTTCAATCGCTGTTCAAGTCCGCACGCTAATGGTCGTTACAGAGTAAATGGGGGCCCCCGCCCCGATCGAGGTAGGAATGATCGAAAACCAAAAGATCCGCCCCGCAAAAGTTATCGGCCCGCTTGGCGAGCCGTTGACGCTGGAGTCGCTTCCGCCGCCGCAAACAACCCGCTGGGTTGTCCGGCGCAAGGCAGAGGTGGTTGCAGCCGTCAATGGAGGCCTGTTGACGGTCGATGAAGTGTGCGAGCGGTACAATCTTACCGTCGAGGAATTTGCCAGCTGGCAGCGCGCGATCGATCGGTCAGGCATGCCTGGCTTACGCGTCACACGCATTCAGCATTATCGTTCACTCTACGAGCGTCAGCAAAAATACTAATCTGGTTCCGGGGCAATTCTTGCTTCGTTGATGGAACGATTTGGTCGATCAAGCGTCCTTTACCATGAATATTTCGGTACAATGCCGAAAACATGGAGGATTGCATGGTCGACCTTATCATTTGGCTTGTTGTCGGTGGCGTCGTCGGCTGGCTTGCCAGTATGCTGATGCGTACGGATGCCCAACAGGGTATTATTCTGAATATTGTCGTCGGTATTATCGGGTCCGTAATCGCGTCTTATCTGTTCGGCGGCGGTATCAACCAGGCTATTACCGTGACGACCTTTGCTTATTCATTGGTCGGCGCCGTGATTTTGCTCGCGGTGGTGAACCTCGTCCGGCGCGGCGTGGTTCGCTAGAGCGTTTTCAAGTCAGATGGAAACAGCTGATGACTCGGAAAACGCGGCAAACCAAAAACCTGGAGCACCGGTTTTGATTCAATCAAAACCGAACGCGCTCTAGATCGCTTCCACCAACAGCACCGTGCCCTGCCCGCCATCGGCACAGATCGAGATGATTGCCCGACTCCCTGCGGGTAACGACGCAAGCTGCTTGGCCGTTTGGCTGATAATTCGCGCGCCGGTCGCGGCAAACGGATGACCCAGCGCCAGACTGCCGCCGACCGGATTGAGTCGATCGGTGGGAAATGTCCCCAGATCACCAATACCGGGGGCATGGCTGGACCGCGCCTCGACACTGCTGGCGACAGCGATATTCGCCAGCAGCTGGGCTGCGAACGCTTCATGGATTTCCCAGAGCGCAATGTCGTCAAAGCCAAGGCCGTGACGCGCCAGCAGTCGCGGAATGGCGTAGGACGGCGCCATCAACATGCCATCGGTGCGGAAATCCAGCGCGCCAAGCTCAAAGTCGACAAGCCTGATCGCCACCGCATTTTCACCGAATGAGGCAAGGCCTTTGGCGGAGGCAACCCAGACGCCGGCCGCGCCATCGGTCAATGGCGAGCTGTTGCCGGCGGTCAGCGTGCCGTTCGCCGGATCAAATACGGGCCGCAGCGCCGCCAGCTTTTCCGCAGTGGTGTCAGCGCGCACCAGGCTATCCTCGGCAATGCCGGCAAACGGCACCAGCAAATCGTCGAAGAACCCGGCCGCCCGCGCGCGTGCGGCATGATGATGGCTGGCGAGCGCAACCGCATCCTGATCCTGGCGGGCAATCGACAGGATTTTCGCGGTTTCTTCCATGTGATCCCCCATCGACCGGCCGGAAATGCGATTGCTCCAGCCCTTTTTGGGGAGCGCAAAGTCACTGACGCGCAATTCGGCGAAAGCCTGCATGGCGCGCGGCGGATCGGATGCCGCAAGCGCTGCCAGCCGGGCCGAAACGCGTTCGTCGAGCGCGATGGGCGACCGGCTCATTTGTTCAACACCGCCGACGAGCGCAACCTCGATCCCGCCGCGCCCGACCAGACCACTTGCCTGGATTGCCCCCATCATGCTGGTCGAACAGGCAAGCTGCGTCGAATAGGCGGGGATGGTCGGGTCAAGCCCGGCATCCAGCGCGGCTTCCCGGGCAATGTTCGACAGTGACAGGCTGGGGATGACTTGCCCCCAGACGATCAGGTCGGGGCGATGGCGCGCCGCCATCGCCTGAAGAACCGCGGTTGACAGGGTCAGCGGCGTTTCGTCGGCAAAGGCGGTTCCGGCTTTGACAAAGGGTGTCCGCAGCCCGGCAACGAGATAAGCGTCGTTCATCGGTTCAGCTCCTCAGATGGCCTGCAACCATGTTCACAAGATCGCGCTCGGAGGTCAGGCCTGTGAAGCGGTGCGCGATTTTCCCCCTGGAAAAAAGGATCAGCGTCGGGATCGATCGGATGCCAAAAAGATCGGCAAGTTCGGGGCTTTGGTCGATATCAACCTTGGCTACCCTTGCCGTGTCGCCCAGCGTTGTGGCCAACCGATCAAGCACCGGCGCCTGTACCTGGCAGGGGCCGCACCAATCGGCGTAAAAATCGACCAAAACCGGGGTCTCCGCATCGATGACCAACGATTTGAAACCGGTTGTGGTAACGGTCTCGACCATCATGGCACCTATAGCCCGAGGTCGGACAGCCCCGGATGATCGTCAGGTCGACGACCAAGCGGCCAATGAAATTTGCGATCCTCTTCGCGGATCGGATGCTCGTTGATGCTGGCATGGCGGCGATGCATCAGCCCGTCGGCGACAAATTCCCAATTTTCATTACCATAGGCGCGAAACCAGTTGCCGCTATCGTCATGATATTCATAGGCATAGCGCACCGCGATGCGGTTGCCGGTAAAGGCCCATAATTCCTTGATCAATCGGTAATCAAGCTCCTTGGACCATTTGCGCGCCAGAAATGCCTGAACCTCGGCGCGCCCTTGCGGGAATTCGGCGCGGTTCCGCCAGATCGTGTCTTCGGTATAGGCGAGCGCGACCTTTGCGGCATCGCGGCTGTTCCAGCCGTCTTCGGCCAGGCGCACCTTTTCGCGCGCGGTCTCTTCGGTAAAGGGAGGCAAAGGGGGGCGGCTCATGGGGTGTCCTTTCTTCGTCAATCGGTTGAATTGGGCGGCCAGCAGGCTTTACCAGCTGCCGTCATTCGGCATCGATGCCCATGGCTCGGATATCGCCAGCTTGGCGCCATCCTGCACGAGCTCGATCGAAATGCCCTCCGGCGTGCGCAAGAACGCCATGCGGCCGTCGCGCGGCGGTCGGGCAACGGTAAAGCCAAGATCGAGGATGCGGTTGCACGTGTCGTAGATATTGTCGACCACGAACGCCAAATGACCAAAGCTGCGGCCACCGACATAGCGTTCCCCATCATGATTATAGGTCAGATGGACTTCGAAATTATCGTCGCCAACGACGTTCAGAACCGCCATCGTATAGCCGCCCTTGTCGTTCACATACGTCCCCTTTTCGACCAGCCCGAGCCCGTCGACAAAGAAGCGTTTGGTGGTTTCCAGATCATGGACTCGCATCATTGCGTGTGAAAATGCACGTGTCATGGATCAAACTCCGTTGCCCAGGGCAAAACCAGTCCCGCTAGAAAGTGACCAGGCGGGGTCGGGGGGGCATTACCCCGCCTGGTCCGTGACACTCTCGCCGGGAGGGGAAGCCGGGCGAAGAGTCTGACATCAGGAAGGGGAGCCTGATGACAACTGCAATGTGGGACAGACCCTTCGAATCAGGAATGGCCTTTGACAGGAATGGATTATTGCGTTGAACGCAACGTCGCTATTTCTTGCTCGAGCAGGGCAATCCTGCCGTCGCGCTGCTCGATCGCCTGCTGCACATCGTCGGCATGGAACATCTGCGGGATATGCTGCGGGCAATTGGCATCCCAGGCTTCGACATCGAACAAAATAACCTGTTCGGCGCGGGCCCGATAACCCTCTGGCATCAGGCGTCGCTCGAGTTCGGCGTCACTTTCGACCACCCGCGCGCTGCCCCATATTTTTACCCGCTGGCGGTGGGCATAATCCATCAGGAAAATAAATGCCTTTGGGTTCTCGGCCAGGTTGCCGGTCGATATGAATTGTCGGTTGCCTTTAAAATCCGCAAAGGCCAGCGCGCGCTCGCCCAGCACATGCAAAAAGCCCGGCGGGCCGCCGCGGTGCTGGATATAGGGCTGACCATCGGCACTGGCGGTCGCAAGGTAGAAGCTGCGGACCTGCGCGATGAACGCCGCCAGATTGGGGTCAATCGTGTTGCCCATTTCCATCGCGGCATAGGCCCCGCGGGATCCCTTGCGCTGCTGCGCTGCCTTTACCGACGGCGAAAAGGCGATATCGACCGGACGTCGGTTCATGGGCGTTCTACCTGTGGTTTGGCCAGCCAAGCGGGATCGGGCAACGGCACGCGCATCAATGCGCGGATATGGGCGGCATTTTCGGGGCCAGTAAGGGCGCCCAACAAGCGCAGCGCGACCTCCACCGAGGTTCCGGGCCCGGTCGAACTGATCAACCCGCCATCTTCGACAACGGCCTGGTCGACGAACACGGCGCCCTGCGCTTCAAGCTGGGCTTTGCGTTTGCCGCCGACCTGATGATAGGTCGTTGCCCGCCGCCCGCGCATAATCCCGGCGGCACCCAGCGACAAAGACGCAACGCAGACCGACGCAATCGGCCGCCCGCGCGCTTCGAACGCCCGAATGACCGCCAGAAATGGCTCGGACAGCGCATCGTCGTAAAAACCTGCCCCTTCGAAACCGCCGGGAATGGCCAGCGCATCGAAATCGGCCAAAGCCAGATCGGCGACCAGGGCCTGCGGCATGACGGAAAAACCAAAGGTGGTGCGCAAGGGCGTCCGCAGCCCCGCGGAAACAAGCTCCACGGGTTCAGCGCCATCGATCGCCGCCCACCCGAAAACATCGGTAAATCCAGCCGCTTCGAGCAGCTCGAAGCCATCGGCCAGTAACAACAGCACCCGTTTGGTCATTGCCGGTTTCCTGATTAGGTTAGAGATCAAGGACAAGGCGATCACCGCCGCCAGCAGCCGCATCGGCGGGCACCGCACAACAGATCAGCGCGGTATCATCATCGACCTTGGCTTGCGGTGGCTGCGCATAGCTTACCTTGCCCGCCACAATCTTGACCGCGCACGTGCCGCAGCTGCCCGACCGGCAGCTGAATTCAGGGGCCAGCCCGCGCGCTTCGGCAAGCTCGAGCAGCGATCCTGATTCAGGCTGCCACCGGGCTTCTTTGCCGGATTTGACGAACGCCACCGGGACAGGGCTCGTCGACGCGGGCAGCTGAACCGCAACCGCTTGGTCAAGCCGCCGCTTGAGCGACGCGGGACCGAATGCCTCGGCATGGATGCGGTCGTCGGGTGTCCCCAGGTCGCGGAGCTGATCGTACAGACCCTGCATGAAGGGGGGCGGGCCGCACATGTAGAAATCATAGGCATCGAACGGCAGCACGCGTCGCAGCAAGGCAAGATCGACGCGACCAACCGCATCAAAGTGCGTGCCTTCGATTGCGCCCTCTGCATCATCCAGCACGCGGACAAGCCGGATCGCACCGCCAGCGCTGTCGACCAGCGAAGCAATTTCGCGGTCAAACGCGCGCTCGGCAAGGGTGCGGGCGGCCACAATCATCCATGTCGGCCGTATGCGTTGGCGGCGGCGACCTTCATAAACAATGTCCCGGAGCATCGCGAGCATCGGGGTAATGCCAACACCGGCCGCCAGCAGCACGGCTGGCCGCGCTTGCGAGGGATCAATCGTAAAGCCGCCCGCCGGCGCCCGGACGTCGATAAGATCGCCAACTGTCAGCCGGTCATGCAGGTGGCTGGACACCAGCCCTTGTCGCTTGACACTGATCCGGTAATGCCCGTCCGATGGCGCCGTTGAAATGGTATAGGTGCGCATCACCGGCGGGCCGTCAGCCTGCGGCCTGACCCGGATCGGCAGATGCTGGCCGGCCAGATGGGCAACGATGCCCTTGCCGTCAGTGGGCTCAAGATAAAAGGAGCGGATAACGCTGCTTTCATCGACCACCCTGGCGATGCGGAACGGGCGCCACTGGGCCTTAAGCGCATCGGCGTCGAGCCGGGCGGCGGCCTGTGACCAATCGCCCGTCATCTGATTGTCCGGTGCCTCGCCCCCCGACTGGGGCATAAATCGGATCGGCAGCGCGGCGGGGCGAAGGACAACGCGGCGCGGCCGAAAGGTCCACAGCCGCTCCGCGCCCTGGAAAGCGCCGATTTCGGGCGATTCAAGGATGACCTCGGCATCGCCCGTAAGATGCAGCATGTCGCCGGTCGTAAAGTCGGGAAAGACCAGTCCCGCCTTTGGGTTCAGCATGAAATTGCCAAGCGTGTTGAACAGCAGATTGCCGTTGAAGTCGGGAATGGTGAGCGAGCCGTCGTGGTTGATGCGCACGAACCCGGGCTTGCCGCCACGATGCGATGCGTCGACCTGGCGGCCATGGTCGCCATCGATGTAGGATGAGACAAAAAAGGTATCGGCACGCTCTATCAAGGCGCGAACGCCGGCGTCGTTCAGGTCGGCTTCCCGGGCCCTTGGCAGGTCCGCCAAGGCCAACGGATCGGCGACGAACACATGATCACGCAGCTGGATATACCGCGGACAATTGCCAATCGAATGTCCGACACGAAGGTCAAAGCCCGTGTCGTGCCGCCGAATGATCGTCCCGTTCAGTCGGTTGCGCCGGCGTGTATGCAATTCGATGCCGAGCAACCCGATCGCGGCCTGATCGCCAAGACCGGCTGTCGCGGGGTCCTGCGGATCGGGTGTTACGGCAAATGTCAGCGTCCGGGGCTCCGGGCTGGTCAGAAAGCCTGGCTCGCCGCTCAGCAGCGTTACCCAGCTATCGCCCGCCGGATCGACCGAACCAAGGACAATGAACGGCAACTGGCGATAGAATTCGCGGTGCTGATCGGGCATGTAATCGCGGATCACCCGGCGACCAACTTCCGCCATGCGCTCGGCAACGCCCACCGACTGTTGAAGCGCCACTTCACCGGGATGGAATGGCGAAAAGGCAGCAGGATCAAGTTGCGTCATCGCGAATTCCCTTGTCGGCAAAGTGCTGGCTGAATGCTGGCGGCGTGTTGGCGGCGTGTTGGCGAAAATCCGGGGGTGCCATCGGGCACCCCCGGCGCATTGGCTATGCGTTGAGACCGACCGCGGTCTTTCCGAATTCCACGAAACCCGGCAGGGCTTCGATCCGGCGAAGCCAGCCAGCGACGTTGCCATAGGGTGCCAGATCGACATTCCCTTCGGGCGCCCGCGCAATATAGCTGTACAGCGCCACATCCGCGATCGTGGCGTGATCAGCAGCAATCCATTGCCGGCCTTCGAGTTCAGCGTCGATCAGCCGAAGAATGCTGTGCGCGCGCGCAATCACCTCGTCGGGATTAAAGCCGGCGTTAAAGATCGTCACGAGGCGGGCGGCGGCGGGGCCAAAAGCGATATGGCCGGCAGCAACCGACAGCCAGCGCTGCACCCGGGCTGCGCCCAGCGCGTCTTCGGGCAGCCAGTCGGTCCGGCCGAACTTCTTGGCGGCATAGACCATGATCGCGTTGGAATCGGCAATGACGGTGCCATTATCATCGAGCAGGGGCACCTGACCAAAGCGATCGAGCGCAAGATACTCCGCCGACTTGTGCTGTCCCTTGGTCAGATCGACCTCGACAACCTCAACATCGGCGTTGATCAGCGACAGAAACAACCGGGCACGATGGGCGTGGCCGGAGATGGGGTGAAAATAAAGCTTCATCGACAGTCTCCTGAGTGGAATGGGCCAGCGGCACCGTCAGGGAAAATGGGCCATTACCCCGAACGTCAGAAGTCTCATCATCTTGAAGTCATTATTCCGTAAAATGAAATAACATTGACGGGGAATTTAACATATCTAATCTACACTGACAGTGTCGATATATCGCCAAAAGGGGAAGGCAATGGATCGCTTTCATGCCATGCGCGTCCTGGTACGCATTGCCGATACCGGCGGATTTGCCGAAGCAGCGCGCCAGATGAATTATAGTCCGCCCGCGGTGACCCGCGCGATTGCCGGGCTGGAGGATCTGATTGGCGCGCGCCTGTTCACGCGCACGACACGATCGGTGAAACTGACCGAGACCGGGCAACGCTATGTTGACGATTGTCGCCGGATCATCGCGGCCATCGAAGAAGCTGAAGCATCGGCCGCCGGCTCCTTTGCGAAGCCAACCGGGCTGTTGACGATCACAGCATCAGAGCTGTTCGGACAGAATTACATGGTCGAGATCATGACCGACTTCCTTGATACCTATCCCGATATGACTGGCCGAATGCTCTTTCTCGATCGCGTCACCAACCTGGTCGACGAGGGTATCGATGTCGCGATCCGGATCGGGCACCTCCCCGATTCCAGCTATAGCGCGGTCAAGGTCGGCATGGCCCGGCGGGTCATTTGCGGATCGCCCGACTATTTCGAGCGCCACGGC
>JAIELC010000149.1 GCA_019753375.1 Sphingomonas sp. | reverse complement strand
TATCTCGATCCCGCCGCCGTGGGAGAGGATACCGCGCTGTCGCCGCTGCCGTGGATGATCAACCTCCCGTCGATGGCGGCAGCCAGGCTGGAACGCGACGGCAAGTTGTCGGCGGCAACGATCGCGCCGATTGAGCTCTATACGCGAACCGAATTTGTGACCGATTTTCTGGCGGGGACCCGCGATGCGGCGGCTGTTAAGCGGCTGGCGGACAAGGTCAGCGCGCTGACCGGGCTCGATCCGGCATTGGTTGCCCGTTTGCGCGGCCGTGTGGATGTCGGGACATTTCTGCGCGAAAGCCACCGCGATGCCGGCAGGATCGGCAGCGTCTATGATTCGAACGTTACTGCCTGGGATCCTTTCCCCGAATCGGCGGACCGGAAATCAGAAGACCCGATCCTTGATGCCCTGTTGGCGCCAACCACCAGCGCCATGGTCGATTTCGTCACCCGCATCGTCGGCTGGAAATCGGACGCGCATTACGAAGCCCTGTCCTACGCCGTTGGCGATGCGTGGGATCGCAGCAAATTGACCGATTCGCCGGTCAGCGACCTGCGCAAGGCGATCGCCAATGATCCGCGGATGAAAGTGATGATCGTGCACGGCTATAATGACCTGTCCTGCCCGTTTTTTGCGTCACGACTGATTATTGACCAGATGCCCGATTTCGGCAGCGCGCAGCGGATCAAGCTCGGCCTCTATCCGGGCGGGCATATGTTTTACACGCGCGATGCCAGTGGTGCCGCGCTGCGCGCCGACGCAAGGGCATTGTTCGCCAAATAGCTGATATTTCTGTCAGATCGTCAGAACTGACAATCAACGACCGTCGCTTTACGCTGGTCATGTTATGTTGTATCATTACTAATGTCCGGGCGTGAGATCCGGGGACAAGGAGTCAATGCCAAGGAGACGGCTATGTACGCAGATCGATTTCAGTCGAAGCGGGGCATGAGCCCTGGCGGGATTGCGATGGCAACCGGGGCCACCGGGCTGGTCCTGCTGGGGATCGCCACCGCGGCGCCCAAGATTGTCGGAGGGATCATCAAGGATCCGCCCATCGTCATCCGCACCATTCCCATCCCCAAAGATCCACCCCCCGTTCCGCCAGAGCAGGCCAGGAAGCAGCCCGAAAAGTCGCCGATTACAACCGTCGACCGGATCGTCGATCCACCGGTACCGCAGGTCGATCGAACCGAACATGATGTTGATGTAACGCCGCCCCAGGGCAATGACGGTGGCTCGGTCGGCACCGGAACGGGCAGCGGAGGCGGCGTCGTTATCGATCCGCCCAGGCCGCCCGTGCTGATCGGATCCACGCTTGATCCGCGCTACATGGCCGAATTTCAGCCTTATTACCCGCCCGATGAACGCCGCGCCGGGCGCGAGGGTCGCGTTGTCATCCGCGTCCTGATCGGCACTGACGGGCGCGTTCACGCGGTCGAACCGGTCAGCGCGACGACCGAATCTTTCCTGCAAGCCACGCGCCGGCGCGCGCTGGAACGCTGGCGCTTCAAACCCGCCACCCGCGACGGCGTGGCGGTTGAATCTTGGCGGGAAATGGCCGTCAGCTTTCGGCTGGAAGACCTGGAATAGCGCCAGCCGCACGCCCTGATGCAGGTTGACGGGGTGCAGGGCTGGCCTAGCGCCCCGTCGACGCTTATCTAGGCGGGATCATGCCCTTTCTCGCCCGTTTTTCCCCGTTCCGCGCCTATCGCGATTTGCGCCAGTTTTTTGCGACCCGGCAAAGCTATCATTACCGGTTCATGGCGCTGTCCGCCGCGATCGTGGTCGCGCTGTTCTTTGGGTTCGTCCATGATTCCAAGGAGAAACGCGAATATAAGCGCAACATCATCTATGTTGAGCAATGGCCATTGTCGCGCACCGATGCCGAAATAAAGGCGCAGCAGGCGATTGATCAGGTCGCCAAGGAAAAGCGGCTGGCCGAGGAAGACCGCTTGCGCAAGGAACGCCAGGCACAGTTCAAAAAGGTCGATGATCAGCTGAAGGCACTGGGCATCTGAGCACCACCGCACCAACGTCAGGCGACGACCAGCGCTGGATGGCCGCCGCGTTGGCGCTAGGCAGCCGGGGCCAGGCGTTGACCGCCCCCAATCCCAACGTCGGCTGTGTGATCGTCCGTGAGGGCCGGGTGGTCGGGCGGGGCTGGACGCAACCGGGGGGACGCCCGCATGCCGAAGCGATGGCGCTGGCCGAAGCTGGCGACCAGGCACGCGGCGCAACCGTGTACACGTCGCTGGAGCCCTGCGCCCATGAATCACCGCGCGGGCCGACTTGCAGCAGCTTGCTCGCAACGGCCGGCGTGGCGCGGGTTGTGGTTGCGTTGGGCGATCCCGATCCGCGCACCAACGGTGCTGGCATGGCGCGACTGGAAACGGCTGGCATTGCCGTCAGCCACGGCATCAACCCGGCCGGCGCGCAGGCCTCTATGGCCGGATTTCTGACCCGGCTTTCACGGGGACGGCCATCGGTCACGCTCAAGCTGGCGACGTCGCTGGATGGCGCGATCGCGCTGGCGAGCGGCGAAAGCACATGGATCACCGGGCCGCGCGCGCGCGCGCACGCGCATCTGGAGCGTGCCCGGCATGGCGCCATTCTGGTCGGGCGCGGGACCTGGCAGGCGGACGCCCCGCGGCTGGACGTGCGGTTACCCGGACTGGAACCGCGCAGCCCCCGCCGCATCCTGCTGTCGCGCCGCGACGCCGCTCCCGATGGCTGGACCCGGATCGCCGCGCCCGACGATGTGTCGACACTCGACGGCATCGACCAGCTGCTGGTCGAAGGCGGCGCCGGTGCCGCATCCGCCTTTCTGGCGGCCGATCTGGTCGACCGGTTGCTGCTGTACCGCGCCCCGATCCTGATTGGGGGGGGCAAATCGTCGATCGGCGATATCGGGCTGAAGCAGCTGGACGACGCGCATGGCCGCTGGCGATTGAGCGACGCAAGGATGCTTGGCAGCGACCGGCTGGAAGTCTACGAGCGCGTCAGGGCATAGGGCGGAACGGCATAAAAGGGCGTAGCGATGTTTACCGGCATCATCACCGACATCGGCACCATCACCAGCGTCACCGTTGATGGCGACACCCGCGTGGTCATTGCCACCGCCTACGACACCGCGACAATTGATATGGGCGCGTCGATCAGCTGTTCGGGCGTTTGCCTGACGGTGATCGACAAGGGGCCCCATTGGTTCGCGGTCGATGTGTCGGGCGAAACGATCAGCCGCACCGCGCAGGGGCAGTGGACGCAGGGGCGCCGCCTGAACCTGGAACGGGCATTGAAGATTGGCGACGAGCTGGGCGGCCATATCGTCACCGGCCATGTTGACGGCATTGGCGAAATCGTTCGGATCGCCCCCGAAGGCGGGTCGCACCGCGTCGATGTCCGCACGCCCTCCGACATCGCGCCCTATGTCGCTGCCAAGGGATCGATCACCGTCGACGGTGTGTCGCTGACGGTCAACACCATCGATGACAGTGACGATGGCGGCACCGTGTTCGGCCTCAACATCATTCCGCACACCTGGCAGGTAACGGCGTTTGGTGATCTGCAGCTGGGGCAGGCGGTCAATCTGGAGATTGACGTGCTTGCCCGCTACCTCGCGCGGATGCGCGATCGCCTGGCAACAAGCTAGGTTTTATTGCTCCAATGTGATTATATGGATTGACGATCACATTCCGGTGTGATTATTTCCCGGTCATGAGCACGCAACTGATCGAAAAAGTCCGCAACCTTGTCATCAACGGCGGCATGTCGCGCTCCGGTCTGGCCCGCGCCGCCGGTCTCCACGCCAATACGCTGCGCGATCTGGACCAGGCTGACTGGAACCCGACCGCGGAGACGCTGCGCAAGCTGGAAACCTTTATTTTCAGCAGCGATGACAGCCCGACGCTGGTCCCGATTGAGGACATCATCGACGAAGCGCGCAACGGCCGGATGTTCATCCTGGTCGATGACGAGGACCGCGAAAATGAGGGCGATCTGGTGATCCCCGCACAAATGGCGACCCCCGATGCCATCAACTTCATGGCGACGCACGGCCGGGGGCTGATTTGCCTTTCGCTCAGCAAGGCCCGCATCGACACGCTGGGGCTGGAATTGATGAGCCGCGCCAACGGGACGCGGCACGAAACCGCCTTTACCACCTCGATCGAAGCGCTGGAGGGCGTGACCACGGGGATTTCGGCTGCCGATCGCGCGCGGACGATTTCGGTCGCGATCGATGCGTCGAAGGGGCGCGACGATATCGTAACGCCGGGTCATGTCTTTCCGCTGGTCGCGCGCGAAGGCGGCGTGCTGGTCCGTGCCGGGCATACCGAGGCAGCGGTTGATGTCGCGCGGCTGGCCGGGCTGAACCCGTCGGGCGTGATCTGCGAGATCATGAAGGACGACGGCACGATGGCGCGGATGGACGATCTGATCGCCTTTGCGCGGCTGCATAATCTGAAGATCGGGACGATCCGTGATCTGATTGCCTATCGCCGCCGCCATGATCATCTGGTCGAAAAGACCGCCGAAATCGGCTTTGCGAGCCGCTGGGGCGGCGACTGGCGCGCGATGACGTTTCGCAACAAAGCCACCGGCGACGAGCTGATGGCGCTGCAAAAAGGGCATATCGACCCTGCCCGGCCCACGTTGGTCCGGATGCACACCATGTCGATGTTCGTCGATGTGTTTGGCGAGGAATCCGAACGATCGGGCCTGTTGTCGCATTCGATGGAAGAAATCGCCAAGGAAGGCGCCGGCATCATCGTGGTGATCAACAAACCGATGCAGGGCATTGTCTCGCGCTTCATGAAGCTGCGCAGCGAGGGCAAGGGGGCCGGCGATCCGCAGGTAGAGGAATTGCGCGATTACGGCATCGGCGCGCAGATCCTGTCGGAACTCGGCGTGCAGGACATGGTGCTGCTGACCAACACCCATCACACGCTGGTCGGGCTTGAAGGCTATGGCCTGTCGATCGTCGGCGAACGCGCCATTCCGGGCACGGGCGGCGAGTAACATCATGCCTCTCCGGGCGTACCTGGGGGGGATTTAGGAACAGAAAATGGCAAAAATCCTGATCGTCGAAGCCCGTTTTTATGATCATCTCAACGACCTGCTGCTCGAAGGCGCGCGCGCCGCGATCGAGGCAGCGGGCTATGGGCACGAGACCGTCACCGTGCCCGGCGCACTGGAAATCCCCGGGGCGATTGCGCTGGCCAGCGAAACCGGCGCCTATGACGGCTATGTCGCGATCGGCGTCGTCATTCGCGGTGAGACCTATCATTTCGAAATCGTCGCGGGCGAAAGCGCGCGCGGGCTGATGGCGCTCAGCATGGACGGGCTAGCCATTGGCAATGGCATCCTGACCACCGAAAACGAGGCGCAGGCGCTGACGCGCGCGCGCCCGACCGAAAAGGACAAGGGTGGCGAGGCGGCCAAAGCAGCGCTCGCGATGATGGCGCTGAAGACGCGGTTCGGGGGGTGAAGCCCAGCTGAACGGCGGCGGCCGTCGACACCGATCTGACGACCCATTGCCCGATCGCCATTTGGCATTTCAACGCCCGGAACATTCGCCCGCCAGAATGATTAACATCCCCGACTTTAGCAAAAAATCTGATGAATGGCGTGCGTGGCGCGCGGCGATGATGTAGGATCGCCCGGCCATGACCGATGCGCCGCCTTCCCGCTACCGGATTGTCGAGCAGGACCGAAAGCTGGTCGTGATCGACCAATGGAACGACAAAGCCGCTCCGCCGCGCCCGGCCCCATCAATGACGACGGCGCTTGGCGCGCCGCGCCGAACCAAATTTGACGGGAGCGCGGCGCTGGTCACGAACCGGCTTTATGACCTGAACGCGCCTCGGACGATCGCGCTTGATCCGGGCGCAGCGCTGTTGGTCAGCCGCCTTCGTCACGCGCTGATGATCGCGGCGGTGCTATATGGTCTGCTCGCCATCTGGAAGCCGTGGCTGATCGTGCTGGTGCCCTTGTTGCTGCACCCGAACGTCCGCAAGCCGGTGCGCGCGCGCATCACCGCCTGGCTCGACCGGCAGCAGGGATAACGCGGAGATGGGGCCAAGGACTGCCTTGGCACGGCCCCGTCGCTTACTTATACGGATGTAAGTAAGCCGGAGATCCGCATGGCACTCGCCCACACCTTCAAGGCCAATCCGCACTGGTTGAAGCCGATCCCGCAACGCGCGATTCGTAACATTCCGGGCGAAGATGGCTGGCCGCTGGTCGGCAATACTTTTCGCATGCTGCACGATCCGGTTGGCTTTGGACGGCGCATGATTGCCACCTACGGCCCGGTGTTCCGCAACAATGCGTTTGGCGGCCCGCAGGTCAACATGGTCGGGCCCGACGCCAACGAGCTGCTGTTATTCGATCGCGACAAGCTGTTTTCATCCGAGCAGGGCTGGGGCCCGCTGCTCAACCTGCTGTTTCCCCGCGGGCTGATGCTGATGGATTTCGACAAGCACCGCGCCGATCGCCGGGTGATGTCGGTCGCCTTCAAGCCCGAACCGATGCGCCATTATGCGCAGGCGCTGAACGACGGGATCGCCCGCCAGGTCAGCGGTTGGGCAGACAAGCCGATCAAATTTTATGACGCGGTGAAGGAACTGACGCTCGATCTGGCGGCCGAAAGCTTTCTGGGCATGGAGCTGGGGCCCGAAGCCACCAAGATCAACAAAGCATTCGTTGACGAAGTACAGGCCAGCGTCGCGCCGATCCGGGTGCCGTTGCCGGGCACGATGATGGCAAAGGGCGTAAAGGCACGCGCCTATCTGATCGATTTCTTCATGCGCGAAATTCCCAAACGGCGCCGCGGCGACGGGCAGGATTTCTTTTCGCAATTCTGTCGCGCGACGGGTGAAGACGGCCAGCCGCTGAGCGATGACGCGATTGCCGATCACATGAATTTCCTGATGATGGCCGCGCATGATACGATCACATCATCGGCCACCAGTCTGGTCATGCTGCTGGGGCGCCATCCCGAATGGCAGGAAAAGCTGCGCGCCGAGATTGCCGATCTGGGCCTGAATGACGAACAGGGACTGGCCTATGGCCAGCTGGATCGGCTCGAGCTGACCGATTTTGCCTTCAAGGAGGCTTTGCGGCTGATCCCGCCAGTCCCGTCGCTCCCCCGCCGGGCGCTCAAGCCGTTCAGCTTTGGCGGCTATGACATTCCGGCGGGCGCCTTTTGCAACATTGCCGTCGCCTACACGCACATGATGCCCGAGATTTGGCCCGAACCCGAAAAATTCGATCCGATGCGCTTTGCCCCCGATCAGGTGCGCGGCCGCCACAAATATGCCTGGGTGCCGTTCGGTGGCGGCGCGCATATGTGCCTGGGGCTGCATTTTGCCACGATGCAGATCCGCATCCTGATGGTGCAGTTGCTCCGCCGCTATCGCATCGAGCTCGACGAAGGCAGCGGCACCGATTGGCAACCCTGGCCGATTCCACGCCCCAGAGACGGGTTGCCGCTTCGGTTCGTCCCGATCGGCTGACCCGTCCTGGCGCGCGGCTTATTCGGCGGCGACCGATTCCAGCGACGGGTAATCGATATAGCCTTCGGGTCCCTGGCTGTACCAGGTGCGGAAATTGCCCTCATTAAGCGGGGCGCCGGTGCGCAGCCGTTCGGGCAAATCGGGATTGGCAAGAAAGGCGCGTCCAAAGCTGACCGCATCCGCCACGCCCGAATCGATCGCCGCCTGTGCTGCCTCAGCGGTGAAATAATCCGAATTGACGACCAGCGGTCCGGCAAAGACCGCGCGGATCGCTGGCGACAGCTTGGGCACGTCGGTGCGGCCAAAGGTGCCATCGGGGCCGGGTTCGCGCAGCTCGAGGAAAGCAATACCGAGATCGCTCAGGATTTTTGCGGCCGTGGTGAAAAGTAGCTGCGGGTTGCTGTCATCCACCCCTTGCGACTCGCCATTGGGTGATAGCCGCACCGCGGTGCGATCGGCGCCGGCCACCGCAACGACGCGTTCGGTCACCTCGCGCAGCAACCGCGTGCGGTTTTCGATTGATCCACCATAGGAATCGGTACGCAAATTGGCGCCGTCTCGCAAAAACTGGTCGATCAGATAGCCGTTGGCCGCATGGATCTGCACGCCGTCAAAGCCGGCGGCGAGCGCATTACGCGTCGCCTGCGCGTAATCGTCGAGCAGCGCGGGGATTTCATCAAGCGTCAAGGGTCGCGCGGTTTCGAAATCCTGCCGCCCTTCATAGGTGTGCGCCTGCCCGGCGGTGGCGGTTGCCGAGGATGAGACGGGCTGCCCGCCAATGACCGACGAATGCACCTGACGGCCCATATGCCAAAGCTGGGCAATGATCCGGCCACCCGCCGCATGCGCCTGCGCGACAACGGGTTTCCAGCCTTGGGTCTGTTCATCGGTCCACAGACCCGGGGCAAATGGCCAGCCCAGTCCCTGACGGCTGATACCCGTCGCTTCGGAAATGATCAGCCCCGCGCTGGCGCGCTGGGCATAATAATCGCCCATGATCGGCGTCGGCACATGGGCCTTGGTTGATCGGCCGCGTGTCAACGGTGCCATCAGGATACGATTGGGGGCGTGAATGGCGCCCAGTTGAATGGGATCGAAAAGGCTAGGCATGGAATCAGTTTTCCTTTGCTACGCGACGTGGCGGAGATAGCGCGCTAAGGCGCGTTTCGCATCCCTTCTTTCCCCAAGAAAAACTGTCATGTCCCAAACCCCGGCCCCTGCCACCACGTCCGACGTCAGCCAGGGCAGACTGGCCTTTGCCGCCGTGGTGGTTGCCAATGTCGCGCTGGCGTTTGGGCCGTGGTTTGTCCGCGCTGCCGATACCGGCCCGGTGGCAGCGGCATTCTGGCGGATCAGCCTGGCGGCACCGTTGCTGGTCGGCCTGGCCATGGCGAGCGGCTGGACCCCGCGCCAGACGCCCCGCGGCCTGTGGCTGACGATCGCGTTTGGCGGGGTCTGTTTTGCCGCCGATCTGGCAAGCTGGCATCTGGGCATTTTGCGGACAACGCTTGCCAATGCCACGTTGTTTGGCAATTCGGCGGTGCTGTTTTTCCCGATCTATGGCTTTTTTGCCGCGCGGGCGCTGCCCAGCCGCCTGCAGACAATGGCGCTGGTGCTGGCGGCGGGCGGCGCGGCGCTGTTGCTCGGGCAATCCTATGAAGCGGGTGCCAAGCATCTGGTCGGCGACCTGCTCTCGCTGCTCGCCGGCATTCTCTATACCGTCTATTTCATCGCCATGGCACGCGCGCGCGAAACGATGGCGCCCCTTCCCACCCTTGCCCTGTCAACGCTGGCAAGTGCCCTGCCCTTGCTGGTGACCGCGCTCTTGCTGGGGGAACGGATCATGCCCGGTCATTGGGGGCCGGTGATCGGACTGGCGCTGGCCAGTCAGGTGCTGGGGCAGGGCCTGATGATCTTTGCCATCGGGCGTCTGTCACCGCTGGTGATGGGGATCGCGCTGCTGATTCAGCCGATTGTCGGCGCGACCATTGGCTGGAGTATCTATGGCGAGCAGCTGGGCCTTGCCGATCTGACGGGTGCCATGATGGTCGCGGTTGCACTGGTGCTGGTGCGGCGCGCGCGGTAAGGAAGCCGCAAGGAGTATATGCTGTGGATGATCTGATCTCTGCCCCCATCCCTGCGGATGCAACGCTGGACGAAATCCGCGCCGGGCTCGCCCCGCTGATCGCCGCCAATGCGGCGTTTGACGGCTGGAACAGCACCGCGCTGGAAACCGCCGCCGATCAGGCAGGCGTTGATGCCGATGTCGCCGCGCTGGCCTTTTCGGGCGGGGCGGTTGCGATGATCGACGCCTGGTTTGCGCATGTCGACGCGCAAATGGCCGCGGCGCTCCCGCCCGAAACGCTGGCCACGATGAAGGTGCGCCAAAAGATTACCGCGCTGGTCGAAGCACGGCTGGCGATCGTCGTTGACGAGCGCGAAGCCCTGCGTCGGGCGCTGGCGATACTGGCGATGCCCCAGAACGCGCTGCGCGGGGCAAGGCTGGCGTGGCGCTCGGTCGATCTGATGTGGCGCGCCGCTGGCGACACCGCGACCGATTACAACCATTATACCAAGCGCGCGATCCTTGCGGCGGTCTATGCCGCGACGATTACCGTGTTTCTGGACGATGAAAGCGAAGAATGGGCGGATACCCGCGCGTTTCTTGGTCGCCGGATCGAAGGGATCATGCGGTTCGAAAAGACCAAGGCAGGGATAACCCAGCGCACCCAGAACCTGCCAAGCCTGTCGCGCTTCATTGGTCGCCTGCGGTATCCGGTGGTTTAGGGTTGGCTGGCTGCGGCTGATCGACGTTATTGATAATCACTCGCAGAAGCGCTAGAGGCGGGGCATGGACTCGCCAATCAGCCTTGAAAAATTGCCAATGCGCCGATCCGCAACGGTGTCGGGCATTGATTGGACGCGGCTGGCAGAACCCGAGGCACGCCGGTTGCGCGAGCTGGGCTTTGACGAAGGCGTGGGGATCGAAGTGCTGCACCGCGCCCGGATGGGCGGTGGGCCCATCGCCTGCCGAATCGGTCGCATGACCGTGGCGCTGCGTCGCGCGGTGGCTGGCGCGATCCATGTGCTGCCGCTTTCCCCGGCGGAATAATCCCCGAGAAATGACCCCCTGATAATGAACACAACCCCGCTGGTTGCCCTGGTCGGCAATCCCAATGCCGGAAAATCTGCGCTGTTCAACGCCCTGACCGGCGCGCGACAAAAGGTGGGCAATTATCCCGGTGTCACGGTCGAACGCCATGCCGGGCGGATGGCGCTTGCCGATGGTCGCCCGGTGGAACTGGTTGACTTGCCCGGCGCCTATTCGCTCGATCCGTCGAGCCCCGATGAACGGGTGACGCGCGATGTTGTGACCGGCGCGCAGATCGGTGAACGGCTGCCCGATGCGCTGGTGGTCGTCGTCGATGCGGCCAATCTGGACAATCATCTGCGCTTTGCCCTGCAATTGATCGCGCTGGGCCTGCCGGTCGTCGTCGCGCTCAACATGATCGACCTGGCGCAGCGCGACGGGCTGATGCTCGACCCCGCGACGCTTGAGCGCGAACTGGGGGTGCCGGTGATCCCGACGGTTGCGGTCCGCAAGCGCGGGCTGGAAGAATTGAAAGCCAGACTGAGCACCATCGTCACGCCGGGTGCGGCGACGCGGGTTCGGGCAGGCGATGGCCGTCACCAGGACGATATCGCCACGCTGCAACGCCGCGCGCGCGCAATCTCAGTGGCGGCGACGATTTCCGAAACCCCCGTGCGGCGCTGGACCCACACGATGGACAGTATCGCGCTGCATCCCGTGTGGGGGATGGCGTTGCTGATGGCGATCCTGTTCACGATGTTCCAGGCGGTCTTTTCCTGGGCACAATTTCCCGCCGATGCGATTGATGCCGGATTTGCCGAGCTGGGCCGGGTCGTTCAGCAAACATTGCCGCCGGGGTTTCTGACCTCGCTGATTGTCGACGGCATCATTGCCGGCGTTGGCGCCGTGCTGGTGTTCCTGCCACAGATATTGATCCTGTTCTTCCTGATCCTGCTGCTTGAGGCATCGGGCTATATGGTCCGCGCCGCGTTTATGATGGACCGGGTGATGGCCATGGCGGGATTGTCGGGGCGGGCGTTTATTCCGCTCTTGTCGAGCTTTGCCTGCGCGGTGCCCGGCATCATGGCGACGCGGACGATTGAGGATGAGAAGGACCGGCTCACCACCATCCTGATCGCCCCGCTCATGACCTGTTCGGCGCGCTTGCCCGTGTACACGCTGATCATCGGCGCGCTGATCCCGAATACACCGGTCTTGCCCTTTATCGGCCTGCAGGGGCTGGTCCTGTTCGGGCTGTATATCTTGGGGATTGTCGGCGCGTTCGTTGCCGCGCTGGTCCTGCGCAACACCGTGACCAAGGGCGCATCATCGGGTTTCATGATGGAAATGCCCAAATATCAGCTGCCCCGGCTGCGCGACATTGCCATCGGGCTGTGGAGCCGGGCGGTTATTTTCCTCAGGCGCGCGGGCACCATCATTCTGGCATCGACCGTCGCGCTATGGCTGCTGCTCAGCTTCCCCAAGCCACCAGAAGGCAGTGGTATTTCGCCGGTCGATTATTCGGTCGCCGGGCGCATCGCCAACGGATTGGCGGTGGTTGTCGAACCGATTGGCTTCAACCGTGACATCGCACTGGCGTTGATTCCGGCGATGGCGGCGCGCGAAGTGGCGGTGGCCGCGCTGGCCACGGTCTATGCGGTCGACAATCCCGATCAGGCCAAGGGACAAGCGGCGCTGGCGGCCAATCTGCGCGGGCATTGGAGCCTGCCAACCGCGCTGGCCTTTCTGATGTGGTTCGTGTTCGCGCCGCAGTGCATTTCAACGATTGCGGTGACGCGGCGCGAGACCAATGGCTGGAAATGGCCTGCGTTCATGGTTGGATATTTGTTTGCCTTGGCCTATCTCGCATCAGGGGCGACGTTCTGGCTCGCCAAACTGATGGGACTTTAGGGAAGCGATATGGCCGGCAGCGTCAACAAGGTAATTTTGGTCGGCAATCTGGGGCGCGACCCTGAAAGCCGCACTTTCCAGAATGGGGGCAAGGTGGTCGAGCTGCGCATCGCCACATCGGAAAGCTGGAAAGACCGCAATTCGGGCGAGCGCAAGGAAAAGACCGAATGGCACACGGTCAAGGTCTTTAATGAAGGCCTTGCCAATGTCGCCGAGCGCTATCTGCGCAAGGGCAGCAAGGTCTATATCGAAGGCGCGCTGGCCACCCGCAAATGGCAGGACCCGCAGGGCCAGGACCGCTATTCGACCGAAATCGTGCTGCAGGGATTCAACAGCGTGCTGACCATGCTCGATGGCGCGCCGGGATCTGGCGGCGGCGGCGGCGGGGCGCCCCGCGACGATTGGGGCGCCAGTGGCGGCGATGATTTTGGGGGCGGCGCTGCCCCGCGCGGCAGCGCTGGCGGGGGTCGCAGCGGTGGCGGCTTTGGCGGCGGTGCGCCGGCCGGCGGATTCCCCGATGATCTGGACGACGACGTCCCGTTCTAGAGCGCGTTCGGTTTTGAGTGAATCAAAACCGGCGCTCCAGGCTTTTGGTTTGCCGCGTTTGCCGGGTCGTCAGCTGTTTCCACCTGACTTGAAAACGCTCCAGGGAGTGTTTCCGGTAAGGCGCCAGCTGCGTCAGCGCAGGCTCGCCAAGGTCATTGATCGG
>JAIELC010000015.1 GCA_019753375.1 Sphingomonas sp. | reverse complement strand
GGCGTGCGGCGTTTGCGGCATGTAACGACCGTTGCTGCTGACCGTCAGACCGGCGGCGCGATATTGGCCGCTCGCCTGCCGGGTCAGGTGGCAGTTGCCGGAAATCCGCTTCCAGACCGGCTCGATCCGACGCTGCCAGATTGCCGTGGCCGGATCGGGTGACGCCCCATGTTCAAGAAATAAAATCCTGCCGCCGGGCCGCAAGACGCGCCGCAATTCACCGATGACCTGGCCGGGGTCAGCGACCGAGCACAGGGTGAAGGTGGCGACCACGGTATCAAATCGTTCCCGATCGAAGGGCAGTGCTTCACCGCGACCGGCGTGGATATCGATCGGTACCCCGGCCGCTTGCGCCATTGCCCGGGTGCGATCGAGCAATTCTGTTGATGGATCGATGCCGGTCAGCGATCTGACGCGCTCGCTGTCGTACAGGGGCAGATTGATGCCGCCGCCGCATCCCAGTTCCAGCACATCACCCTGTGCCAACGGAACGACATATTGGCGGGCAGCCATGATGGCGGGTTGCGCGCAACAATAACCGATCAGGCGGGGTACAATATAACGGTCCCACCAACCGCTCATCGATCAATCCTCCAGATGGTCAGCCAATGCGGCCAACACATCGGCATAGAGCTGGCGTTTGAAGGGTACGGCAAGCGTCACAAGTTCACTCGGCGCAACCCATTGCCACATGTTGAATTCCGGGTGTTCGGTGTCCAGATCAATGGCACTGTCGGTGCCGTGGAACCGGAACAGGAACCAGCGCATCCGCTGGCCACGATATTTGCCCTTCCACACTTTGCCAATCAGCTCGGCGGGCAGATCGTAGACGAATTCCCCGGTCGCTTCGGCAATCAGCGATACGTTGGCGGGGGCAATACCGGTTTCTTCGGTCAGCTCACGCAGTGCTGCCGCCACCGCGTCTTCGCCGTCATCAATCCCGCCTTGTGGCAATTGCCACGCCTCTACCTGCTGATCGATCCGATTGCCGACGAATACTCGTCCGGCATTGTTGACGATCATAATACCGGCGCAGGGCCGGTATGGCAGCGTATCGGGGTCGGTCATGGTCAGACGGCGACCGTGGCGATGACCTGCTTCAGCGCGGCAAGGGCGCCGGCGACATCGCACTGGCTGGATGGAATTGCCTGTCGCAGCGTCACAAAGCCGTGGATGTTGCCTTTGGCTTCCTGAAAAACCGTTGGGATACCCGCTGCAATCAGGGCGGCGGCATAGGCGCGACCCTGATCGCGAATGGGGTCCAGGCTGGCGGTGATGATAACGGCGGGCGGCAGGCCCGCGACACTGCCCACCATTGGCGAACCGCGATGGTGGGTCAGATCCGCCTGATAGGCGTTGTCGAACCACGTCATTGTGTCGCGCGTCAGCAGAAATCCTTCGGCAAACTGGGTAAAGGATGGATGTTCGGTTGCCATGTCGGCCGCCGGATAGATCGGGAACTGGGCGATGACGGGCACGTCGGCCGGCGCATCACGCAGCGCCATCGCGGTGGTGATGGTCAGCGTGCCGCCGGCGCTATCGCCCGACAGAACCAGGCCGGTGACCGACCGACCGAGGATCCCGGGATTACCGGCAATGAAGCGCGCTGCCGCTTCGCAATCATCCGGTGCTGCGGGCCACGGATTTTCCGGCGCCAGCCGGTAGTCGATGGAGATGACCGGGATGTCGAGAACGCGCGCCATTTCGGCGCAGAACGAGGCGTGGGTGTCGATATTGCCGATCACGAACCCGCCGCCGTGGAAAAATACCATCGCCGGACCCGGATCGCGGGTCGCGCGCGGATCAAACAAGCGTGCGGGAATGTCGCCGGCGGGGCCGGGGACGGTAAAGTCGATGATCGCGCCCAGCTCGCCGACTGGCGGATCGGCGACATCCTTCATCGCGATATAAACAGCGCGGGCCTGTGCCGCGTCCATTTCGTGCGTCTTGGGACCTGGGGCGGCCGCCAGAAAATTGAGCAATCCCTGAACATCGGGGCGCACATATGGATCGGACATCACATCCCTTTCGCATCGCTGCTTGGCGTTGGCTTGGTACCGCGCTTAACTAGGGGCGATGATCGCTGTCGTCCATCACCCCGATTACGTTGCGCCCGCCGCTGCGCACAGCAGCTATCAATGGAACAAGAACGGGCTTGTTCGAGACTTGCTGCGCGATAGTGGTGAGGCCATCGACTGGATTGAGCCCGATCCCATGCCGCGCCTCTGGCTGGAAGCCGCGCACGATGCCGATTATGTGGCAGAGGTAATCGAGGCCCGCGTCCCGCGTCATAAGGAGCGGCGGATCGGCTTTCCGGTGACGCCTGTTGTCGCCCGTCGCGCCCAGGTCGTGCCCGGCGGTACCTATGCCGCCGCGCTGATCGCGCTCGATCGCGGCTTTGCCGCCAACAGCGCGGGTGGAAGCCACCATGCGCTGGCGGATACCGGGGCGGGTTATTGCGTGTTCAACGATCTGGCGATTGCGGCAATCCGGTTGATCGAAGAACGGACCGTGCAGCGCATCCTGATCGTCGATTGCGATGTTCACCAGGGCGACGGAACGGCTGCGCTGACGGCGGGCCGACCCGGGATCGCGACATATTCGATCCACGCCGACAAGAATTTTCCGGCGCGCAAGGCACGCTCGACCATCGATGTGGCGCTGGCAGACGGCACCGATGATGATGGCTATCTGGCAGCCCTGACAGATAGTTTGCCGGGGCTGATCGACCAGGTCGCTCCCGATCTGATCCTGTATCAGGCCGGGGTTGATCCCTATGCGGGCGACCGGCTTGGCCGCCTGAACCTGACCGAAGCCGGATTGGTGCGGCGCGATCAATGGATTGCTGCGCAAGCCTGCGCGCGTCGACTGCCGCTCGCGAGTACGCTGGGCGGTGGCTATGATCATGATGCAATGGCCGTTGCGCAGCGCCACGTTGCCTCGATCCTGGCGCTCGGACGCTCAAATTGGGGATCATTGCGATCGTGATGGCGCAATTTCTTGCTTGGGTGATTGCCGCGTCAGTCGTAGAGCCACGGGATAAGGAATGACGATCAGCGCCTATGCCGATCGATACAGGACAAGGACTGCAGGACCCAGAATGGCCACCGCCACCAGAGACGTAGTTCACCCTAATGAAGACGCACCCGCCGAATCGGTGGTCGTCCGCTTTGCCGGCGATTCGGGCGATGGGATGCAGCTTACCGGGGGCCAGTTTACGCTTTCCACCGCGTTGGCGGGCAACGATCTGGCGACCTTCCCCGATTTTCCGGCTGAAATTCGCGCGCCGCAGGGCACACTGTTTGGTGTGTCGGCATTCCAGATAAACTTTGGATCGACCGATATCGACACCGCCGGCGATGCCCCGGACGTGCTTGTCGCGATGAACCCGGCGGCGCTCAAGACCAATGTCGATCAGTTGAAACCCGGCGGCCTGATCATCGCCGACGCTGGGGAATTCGGGGACCGCAACCTTGCCAAGGCGAAGTATGAGGCGAATCCGCTGACCGACGGCAGCCTGGCCAGGTGGCAATTGCTGGCGTTCGATATTTCCGCGCTGACACTTGAATCGGTCAAGCCGTTCGGCCTTGGCAACAAGGAAGCACTGCGCTGCAAGAATATGTGGACGCTGGGGCTGGCGCTCTGGATGTTCGATCGTCGGCGCGCGCCGATCATCGACTGGCTCAAGGCCAAATTCGCCAGAAATCCGGTTCTTGCCGATGCCAATATCGCTGCGCTCAACGCCGGGCATGCCTATGGCGAAACCGCCGAAATCGGGGGCGGCGGGCTTGGCGATCACCGCTTGCGCCAGCACCATGTCGATGCCGCGCCGGCCGAGCCGGGCCTTTACCGGACGGTGACAGGGGCGGAGGCCGTATCGCTGGGGTTGGTCGCCGGCGCGCAACTTGCTGGTCTGCCGATGTTCTTCGGCGGCTATCCGATCACGCCTGCCTCGGCCATTTTGCACCATCTTAGTCGCCTGAAAGAATATCATGTAACGACCTTTCAGGCCGAGGATGAAATTGCCGCGATCGCCAGCGCGATCGGCGCGTCTTATGCCGGGCAGCTGGGTGTCACCTCGTCGTCGGGGCCCGGCATCGCGCTGAAGACCGAAGCAATGGGGCTGGCGATCATGACCGAGCTGCCGCTCGTCATCGTCAATTCGCAGCGCGGCGGCCCATCAACCGGATTGCCAACGAAGACGGAACAGTCGGATCTGTATCAGGCGGTTTATGGCCGGAATGGCGATGCGCCGCTGCCCGTTATCGCGGCGCGATCGGCATCGGACTGCTTTGAGTGCGCGATTGAGGCGGTTCGGATCGCGACGCAATATATGACGCCGGTGATGCTGTTGACCGACGGCTATATCGCCAATGCCGCAGAACCCTGGAAAGTGCCCGACATGAACAGCTTTGCGCCTTTTCCGGTGCAGTTTCTGGATCATGTCCCCGAAGGGGGCTTCCTGCCCTATGCGCGCGATGCGACGCTGAAGCGTCCTTGGGTAAAGCCTGGCACACCCGGCTTGCTCCACCGCATTGGCGGGATCGAAAAGGCGCAAGGCACCGGCAACCTTGATTACAGCGCCGCCAATCATCAGGCGATGACCGATATTCGCCAGAACAAGATTTTGGGCATCGACGTGCCCGATCAGGAGGTTGCTCTGGGGGATGCTGCGGGCAGGCTGGTCGTTGTCGGCTGGGGCTCGACCTTTGGACCAATCCATCAGGCGGTGCGTCGCGCGCGCCGCAAGGGTCTGGACGTCGCGCATGTGCATATCCGGCACATCTGGCCGATGCCCGCCAATCTGGGCGACCTGCTGAAAAGCTATGACAAGGTGCTGGTGCCGGAAATGAACACTGGCCAGCTCAAGACGGTGCTGCGCGATCAATTCCTGGTCGATGCCCGCCCGCTCAACAAGGTTTCCGGCCAGCCATTCCGCATCTTTGAAATCGAAGATGCGATTGCGGCGATGCTCGCGTAAGGACGTATTTCGATGAATGACATGACCCCCGTCGCGCGCACCACGACCCCAAAGGACTGGGAGTCGGATCAGGAAGTCCGCTGGTGCCCCGGCTGCGGTGACTATGCGATCCTGAAGGCGATGCAGCGCACGATGCCGGAAATCGGCGCGACGCCCGAAAATACCGTCTTCGTCAGCGGCATCGGCTGCTCGTCGCGCTTTCCCTATTATATGGAAACCTATGGCTTCCACACCATCCACGGCCGCGCGCCGGCGGTGGCGACCGGGGTAAAGCTTGCCAATCCAGCGCTCGACGTGTGGATCATCACCGGCGACGGCGACGCGCTGTCGATCGGCGGAAATCATACCATGCACCTGCTGCGGCGGAACCTGAATTGCCAGGTGCTGCTGTTCAACAATGAGATTTACGGCCTGACCAAGGGGCAATATTCCCCCACCAGCCGCGAGGGGACGCGATCACCGTCGACTCCTTATGGATCGGTCGACCATCCGGCCAAGCCCTGTGCCTTTGCGTTGGGCAGTGGCGCACGGTTCGTTGCGCGCGGCATTGACGTGAACAAGAACCTGCCATCGGTGCTGAAAGCCGCCTATTTCCACAAAGGCGCCGCCTTCGTTGAAATCTTTCAGAACTGCATCGTCTATAATGATGAAGTATTTGAAGAATTCACCGCGAAGACCAATGCCGCCGGGCACCAGCTTTGGCTGGAGGACGGCAAGCCGATGCTGTTTGCAGGCGGATCAAAAGGCATCGCCATCGACCACAGGACGCTGACGCCGATCGTCGTTGATGTTGATGGCGGCGACTGGGAAGCCGCGGGTGTCATCGTCCATGATGTGACCAACCGCACCGTCGCCCATATGCTGGTTGAATTGCCTTTTGGGGCGTTTCCGATGGCGCTGGGCGTGCTCTATGACGACCCGAAGCCGACTTTTGAGGATGCGGTCGTTAGCCAGAATGTCGCGGCGTCGAGCGGGAAGATCCCTGACCTGCAAAAGCTGGTAGCCAAGGGCCAGACCTGGACGGTCGAATAGCGGTATTTGCGCGCCGTCGGGCGTGCGCGAAAGGGCGCTATGCCATCCATCCTCTGGTTCCGTCGCGACCTGCGCCTTGCCGACCATGCCGCGCTGGTGGCGGCCGCCAGCGACGGCGCCGTCATCCCGGTCTATATTCTGGATGATGAGACCCCCAGGCATCGCAGGATGGGCGGCGCCTCGCGCTGGTGGCTGCACCATAGCCTTGCGAGCCTTGATCGGGATTTGCGCGCGCGCGGATCAAGGCTGATTCTGCGGCGCGGCAAGTGTGAAGAGGTGCTGGCCGCTCTTGCGGCCGAGACCGGCGCCTCGCGCGTCCACGCCCTGCGGCACTATGAGCCCTGGTGGCGCAATGCGCAGGCAGCCCTGGCAAAGCGGATCGAGCTGATTCTGCACGACGGCAATTTCCTTGCCCCGCCGGGATCGATCACGACGGGAACCGGCGGCCAGTACAAGATTTTCACACCGTTCTGGCGGGCATTGACGGCAACAATGCCGCCTCCCGAGCCTTTGGCCATCCCGCGCCACATTGCGGCGCCCGCTTCATGGCCACACAGCGAGCTTCTGGATGACTGGCGCTTGTTGCCGACCGCGCCGGATTGGGCAGGGGCGATGACAGCTGAATGGGTGCCCGGCGAGGCGGGAGCAGCGGCACGCCTGGACGGCTTCGTGGAAGCTGCCGCCCAATATGGCGAGCAGCGCAATTTGCCAGCGGTGGAGGGTACGTCACGTCTGTCGCCCCATCTGCATTTCGGGGAAATCTCGCCAGCGATGATCTGGCACCGCACCGCCGCGCTTGGCGGATCGGTCGAGATTTTTCTGAGTGAACTGGGATGGCGCGATTATGCCCAGAACGTCATTTTGCAATTCCCCGATTACGGCGTTCGCAATGCGCGCGGCAATTTTGACAGATTGCCGTGGCGCACCGGCCCGGATGCGCAGGCCGATCTGCAGGCGTGGCAGCAAGGCCGGACCGGCTATCCCATTGTTGATGCCGGGATGCGCCAGCTTTGGGCAACGGGCTGGATGCATAACCGCGTGCGGATGATCACCGCATCTTTCTTGATCAAGCACCTGTTGATTGATTGGCGGCGCGGCGAAGAATGGTTTTGGGACACGCTGGTCGACGCCGATTACGCATCCAATGCCGTTAACTGGCAATGGACGGCAGGCACGGGGGTCGATTCCAACATGTTCGTCCGCATTATGGCGCCGCTCAGCCAATCTGAGAAATTCGATGCAACCGCCTATATCCGGCAGTGGGTGCCCGAGTTGACGAATACGCCTGCGCCAGGTGTGCATGATCCAGACGAGTTTGGCGTGCGCCCGGCGGCCTATCCCGCCAAGATCATTGGACATCGTGCCGCGCGAGAGCGAGCCCTGGCCGCGTTCAACGCCATCAAATAAAAGCGCGATTAGGCCCTTTTCACGCGCCCAAGGGCAAGGCATTACCATCCGGCGATGAATGCGGTTTTGCCAGACCCGAGGGAACATGACGCGAAAGCGCATTGGGTCCGGCAGAAGTTTGGAAACTTTCTGCTGGGGCTCGCCTCGCCGGTGTTCCACCGTGCGCTCGACCGAATTGATGCCGGGTTGCAGCACGGGAGTATTGAAGCCACCTTGCCCACCGGTCAGCGCCGCTTGCTGGGCGGCCGCACCGCCGGACCAACGGCAATCGTCGATATTGCCAGCTGGCGTGCCCTGATTCGGCTGGCAAGCGGCGGATCGGCAGGCTGGTACATTGCCTGGACCAAGGGAGAATGGTTCAGCCCGGACCCGGTGGTGCTGTTCGACCTGTTCATGCGCAATGCAAGGTCGTTGGGCGATGCGGGCCGGGCTGGCGGGATCGGCCGGCTGATACGCCGGTTATGGCACTGGCAGCAGCGCAACAGCCGCGCCGGATCGCGCCGCAATGTTGCGCAACATTATGACCTGGGCAATGACTTTTACGTCGAGTGGCTCGATCCGACACTGAGTTATTCAAGCGCGATGTTCGCGCAGCCGGTGACGGCGGCCGAGACGCTTGAAGCTGCGCAGCGCCGCAAGCTGGCGGCCATGCTCGATCGTACCGCCACTCGTGGCGGTGACAGAATCCTGGAAATCGGCTGCGGCTGGGGGTCATTTGCGCGGGTGGCGTCGGCCGAAGGGCGGCGGGTGCACGGCATTACCCTGTCTGAAGAGCAATGTCGGGCGTTGTCGCAAGCAGGACTACCGGGCGTTGACGTCTCGCTGACCGATTACCGCGATGTTGACGGCGTTTACGACGCGGTCGTCAGCATCGAGATGGTGGAGGCGGTGGGGCAAGCCTATTGGTCGGTGTATCTTGCCGCCATCGCCCGTGCGCTGAAGCCCGGTGGTCGTGCTGCCATTCAATATATCGCGATCGACGATGCGATTTTTGATCGGTACGCGCGCAATGTTGACTTTATTCAGGCATTTATTTTTCCGGGTGGCATGTTGCTGTCCGAAAGTCGCTTTCGCGCCTTGGCTGAATCGCACGGTCTTGAATGGCGGGACCGGGTCGGATTTGGTCAGGACTATGCCGAAACGCTGCGCCGCTGGCGCACGCAGTTCGATGCAGCGGTTGCGCAAAACAGGCTGCCGCGGCGGTTCGACCGCGACTTCGTGGCGCTCTGGCGCTATTATATGATGTATTGTGAAGGCGGCTTTCGCGGCGGCGGTATCGACGTCGCGCAGGTAACGTTGGTGAAAAGGGGATGACGGCGATGCAGGTTGGTTGGAAAGGCGTGCTGGTTGGCGCGCTTGCCCTGGCAGTTGTGCCAGCAAATGCGCGGGATACCACGCCGCCGGTCAAGAGCCCGGTGGTTGCGCCGGGCAATGAGCCGCTAACCCCCGAAAAAATGGAAAAGCTTCGCTCCGCTGGGGCAGAGATCCTGTTCTGGAACCAGGAACAACGCGATGCCAATTTTCGCGCCATGGAAGCAAGGTTTCCGGGCCGGGTCGTCAAGCATGGCACGCGGGTTCATGCATTGCCGCGCGGCCGCCAACTGCCGATCGCGGCCGCTGACGTCGATAATTTTATGGCCGCCCAGAATGTCGCCGGGCTGATCGTTATTCAGGACGGCAAGATCAGGCTTGAGAAATACGCACGGGGCTATGCGGCCAACGGGCGCTGGACGTCATTTTCGGTCGCCAAGTCCTTTACCTCGACGCTGGTTGGGGCCGCCATCAAGGATGGGTATATCAAGTCGGTCAATGATCCTGTCACGACCTATCTGCCCGATCTGGCCGGCAGTGGATATGACGGGGTGACCGTGGCGCAATTGTTGTCGATGACATCAGGCGTCAAGTGGAACGAGGATTATTTCGATCCCAACAGCGACGTGGTCAAGATGTACGCCAAGCCAGCGCCGGCGGGGATCGATCCGACGGTGGCCTATATGCGAACACTGCCACGTGCCTCGCGGCCCGGCGAAAAATGGGTCTATAAAACCGGAGAGACCAATCTGATCGGCGTGCTGGTTACCAAGGCAACCGGCAAAGCGCTGGCCGATTATCTGAGCGAAAAAGTCTGGAAGCCCTATGGCATGGCGCAGGACGCGTTCTGGATGGTTGATCCGTCGCAGCAGGAGATCGGCGGCTGCTGCCTGTCTGTGTCATTGCGCGATTATGCACGGATGGGGCTGTTCGTGCTGGGGGGCGGCAAGGGGGCGGTTAATCCGGATTGGTTTCCGGCCGCGACCAGTGCCAAGGCAGTGATCGGGCCGGGCTATGGCTATGGATACCAGTGGTGGACGTATCCGGAAGGCAAGTTTGGCGCGCAGGGGATTTTTGGGCAAAGCATCTTCATCGATCCGGCGCACCGGATTGTGATCGCGATGTCGAGCGCATGGCCGCGCGCGACGGACCAGAAGATGAGCATTGAGCGGGCGGCGTTTCAGGCCAAACTTGAAGCGGCGGCGCTGGGCAAATAGCTGGAATTTCGGGCAGTCAGCGACGCGGAAACCAGCCAGGGGCTGATCAATCAGTCTATTTTTTCGACGTGGCCCGTGGCGAAATCAGCGGCGAGGACCGTTACGATCCGGTCCCCAACCAGCGTGGGGTCCTTTACCGATGCGGGGTCTTCGCCCGGGTAAGCACGCGCCCGCATGGCGGTGCGTGTCGCCCCCGGATCGATGATCGCGGTCCGGATGTTGCTGATGTTTTCAACTTCGTCGCCGTAACAGGCAAGGAAGGTTTCGAACGCGGCCTTGGACGCGGCGTAGCTGCCCCAATAGGCGCGCGGGTGGCGGGCGATGTGCGACGTGATGCCAATGACGCGCCCCCGCGCCGATTTGCGGAGCATGGGATCGAACGCCTGAATCAGCGCAACCTGCGCACTGACGTTCAGCGCCAGCACCCGGCCAAGCTCTTTTTGATCAATCGCATTGACGGCGCTGAGCGAGCCAAGCGTGGCAGCATTGAGCACGAGGATATCCAGCCGGTCCCACCGACCCGACAATGCGGTTCCCAGACGGGCAACGCTGTCACCATCCAGCAAGTCGACCGGCGCGATGGTGGCGGTACCCCCGGCGGCATGAATGGCTTCTTCCACTTGCTCCAGACCGCCGGTGGTGCGCGCGGTTAAAATGACATGCGCGCCTGCTGCGGCCAGCGCCTTTGCGGTTGCGGCGCCAATGCCGCGGCTGGCACCGGTAACAAGCGCGATTTGATCGGAAAGCGGCAATTTGGACATGGCGGGTCTGGTCTCGAAATCGGTGTCGGGATTGGCTGGCAGCAAGGCGTCAGGCGACGCGTTCCTCCAGCAGGGCAAACTGGTCAATCGGCGCCACGTCGTCATGATCGGTCAGCGTGGTCGGATAGTCGCCGGTGAAGCAGGCATCGCAATAGCTTGGCTGCCGGGTTTCGCGTTTGGCTTCACCCAGTGCCTTGTACAGGCCATCGATGCTGATGAACGACAGGCTGTCGGCATGGATGAAATCGGTCATGCCGCCGACATCGAGCTGGGCCGCAAGCAGCTTGGCGCGTTCGGGCGTATCGACACCGTAAAAGCAGCTGTGGCGGGTCGGCGGGCTGGCAATCCGCATGTGGATTTCGGCGGCGCCGGCTTCGCGCATCATCTGGACGATTTTCAGCGATGTCGTGCCGCGAACGATCGAATCGTCGATCAGGACAACGCGCTTGCCTTTGATCAGCGCGCGATTGGCATTGTGCTTCAGCTTGACGCCAAGATGGCGGATCTGGTCGCCGGGCTGGATGAAGGTACGGCCGACATAGTGTGACCGGATGATGCCGAGTTCGAACGGAATGCCCGATTGCTGGGCATAGCCAATCGCGGCGGGAACGCCCGAATCGGGCACCGGAATGATCAGATCCGCATCAATCGGCGCTTCGATCGCCAGTTGCGCGCCGATCGCCTTGCGCACCGAGTAGACCGATTGATCATCCACGATCGAATCGGGCCGCGAAAAATACACCCATTCAAAGATGCAGGGACGGGCGGGTACCGCCGTAAACGGGCGAATCGACCGCATCTCGCTGCCCTGGACGATGATCATCTCCCCCGGTTCGACCGCGCGCTCAAAGGTGGCGCCGACCACATCGAGCGCTACTGTTTCCGACGCGAAGATGACCGTATCGTCGAGCTTGCCCATCACGAGCGGCCGGATGCCGAGCGGATCGCGGCAGGCGATCATACCTTCAGGCGTCATCACGATCAGCGAATAGGCGCCTTCAACCTGTTTCAGCGCATCGATAAATTTGTCGAGCAGCGTCCGGTAGCTGGACGTCGCGACAAGATGGATGATCGTTTCAGTATCGCTGGTCGACTGAAAGATCGACCCGCGCCGGACGAGTTCACGCCGAAGCCGCATCGCGTTTGAGATATTGCCGTTATGCGCAATCGCAAATCCGCCCGACTGCAGCTCTGCATAAAGCGGCTGAACGTTACGAAGCGCGGTTTCGCCGGTCGTCGAATATCGGACATGGCCGGCTGCGACCGTCCCGGGGAGCGCGCGAATCACTTCGTCGCGGTCGAAATTTCCCGCCACATGGCCCATCGCGTGATGGGTATGGAATCCGTGACCGTCAAAGCTGGTGATGCCGGCGGCCTCCTGGCCGCGGTGCTGGAGCGCGTGCAACCCCAGCGCAACCAGCGCAGCCGCGCCATCGCCTGCTGATACGCCAAAAATGCCGCATTCTTCACGCAGCTTGTCGTCGTCAAATGGATGTGTGGTCAGCATGATCGCCCAGCCGGAAGTGCCGTCGGCGCGCATATACGGTGCCCGAACGCGTTTGTCGCGCTTTTGTAACATCAATTTATCGTCAATTTGGATTGGCACAGCGGGCAAGGCGTGCCGGTGACCGCGAAGCAGCTGAGAATTTGAGCTTTCCGGGTTACCCGCGCCGTCTGGCTGGCCGCCGGTTGCGCCAGCAGATGAAAGCCCTAGTTTTGCCAAGACCAACGACGCTACAGGACTGCAATGGACCAGAACCGCGAGACGAGCCGTTCGCTCGATCCCAGATTTGATGCAAATGGCCTGATTACGGCCGTTGTCACCGATCATCGTTCGGGCAGCGTGTTGATGGTGGCGCATATGAATGCCGAAGCATTGGCCGCAACGCAGGCCAGCGGCGTGGCGCATTTTTGGTCGCGGAGCCGCCAGACGCTGTGGCGCAAGGGGGAGACGTCGGGCAATGAGCTGCGCGTGATCGAGATGCGGATCGATTGCGATCAGGATGCGGTCTGGATCATTGCGGATCCCGCCGGCCCGGCATGCCATACCGGCGCGCGCAGTTGCTTTTACCGCCGGATCGACGGGGACGCGCTCGCGCCTGTCGCATGAAGGCGCCGCTGCCTCTTGGTGTTTTGCTGCTGCTGCCCCTGCTGCTGCTCGCGGCGTGCGGGTCGCCGACAGGGCGGGCCCCGGCCGATGGCGGCGCCAGCGCACCCGATCTGGAATCCGCGGCGATTGCGGCGGGGGTCATCCCTGACCCGGCGAGCACCGATATCACCGGGCTTTATGCGCGCGATACTGATCGTATCTGTGTGGTCCCTGATCGTCTTGATTTCAGAATCGGCGCCTATGTCGATTACGGGCGCAATCAGTCCTGCGCTGGGTCGGGCACAGCGACACGATCGGGGGAGACGCTGCATGTCCGGTTCGACGGTGTCGAGGGATGCGCTTTCGACGCTCGCTATGAAGGCGATCGCATCACCTTTCCAGGAAGGCTACCCGATCAATGCGCCCGGCTTTGCA
>JAIELC010000116.1 GCA_019753375.1 Sphingomonas sp. | reverse complement strand
GTTGAAGGGCGGGGGGGTGGGTAAAAGTCTGGAAGCCTTCATCCTGTAACACCGCACCGTCTCTCATTTGGAGATTTTTTTCGTGGGTCGCGATGATTTTCATGGGCATGACCTGTTTGGGAACCCAGTTCCGCGCACCCGTGACAAAGCTGGCCGTCCAGAGCATGTCTGGACCAAGGAAAACTCTAATAAAGTCAATTTGTTGTTTGCTACAGGCCATCAGCCGCGCGATGCGGCTGCTGCCTTGGGCATCACAATGCCGACTTTTCGAAAGCATTATTTTTCCGAGCTGGAGCAATGGCGCGTAGCAAGCATCCGTTTGAAGGCGAAGCTGATGGCGGCGCTGGTCAGCAAATCGGAGGAAGGCAGCGTCGCGGCATCCAAGGAACTGTTCAAACAGATCGACAAGGGCAACCTGACGGCCCTGGCGAAGGCAGTGAAGGATCGACGGCCAGACGAGCCGAAAGCCCGGACGAAAATGCCGGTGCTGGGCAAGAAGGCGGAACGCAAGGAAGCGGCTCAAGGCGTCCAGGGCAAGTTCGCACCTCCAGATCCGCCAATGCTATTGAACTGACCTGGTCGACCTCTTGCCCAGATTGGGAAGAGCGGATTGTTGATGGTCGCTCGCTGGTGCCGGGTGGCCCATTGTTTGCCGATGAAGCTGAGGCAGCGTTATCGGTATTCAAGTCGCTGCGGATTGTGGACGTGTCCAACACGGCGACGTTTGGGAATACATGCGAAGATTGGGTGTTCGATTGGGTTCGGGCGATCTTCGGGGCCTATGATGCCAAGAATGCGCGGCGATTGATCAAAGATTTCTTCCTGCTGATCAGCAAGAAGAACTTCAAGTCGACGATCGCTGCAGGCATTATGGTCACGGCGTTGATCAGGAACTGGCGGCACAATGCCGAATTGCTGATCCTGGCGCCGACGAAGGAAGTGGCAAACAACAGTTTTGTGCCGGCAGCAGCGATGGTACGCGCGGACGAAGAGCTGGACGCGCTGATCCATGTGATCGAAAATACGCGAACGCTTCGCCACCTGGTGACCGGCGCTGAGCTGAAGGTGGTGGCGGCAGACAGTGACATCGTATCGGGTAAAAAGGCCGGGTTCATCCTGATCGATGAGTTGTGGTTGTTCGGCAAGCGCCCCAATGCGGACGCGATGCTGCGGGAAGCGACGGGCGGCATGTCGACCAGGCCGGAAGGCTTTGTCATCAAGCTGTCGACGCATAGCGACGAAGCGCCGGCTGGTGTTTTCAAGGCTGCGTTAGATCGATCGCGCGATATCAGGGATGGCAAGGTGGTCGATCCGACCAGCATGCCGATCCTTTATGAATGGCCAGCTGCCATGCTGGAGAGTGAAGCTTATCTGGATCCTGCCAATTTCTATGTGACCAATCCTAACCTTTGCGGGTTGCCAAATTCGATGGCGTGGATTGCGGCGCAGCTGGAAGAGGCAAAAATGGCTGGTGGCGCCTCGCTGCAAGTCTTTCTGGCCAAGCATCTGAATGTCGAAATAGGCTTGCGGCTTCGCAATGACCGCTGGCGTGCCGCTGATTTCTGGGAAGGCGCAATTGAGCCCGGCCTGACGCTCGATAAGATTATCGCGGGCAGCGACGTACTGGTGGCCGGCATTGATGGCGGCGGACTGGACGACTTGCTTGGGCTTGGCGTGATCGGCCGCGAACGCGACAGTCGTCGCTGGCTCCATTGGGGGCATGCTTGGGCTTGGCGCGGCGTGCTCGACCTGCGGAAGGATATTGCACCAGCATTGCTGGATTTTGAAGGCGCCGGTGATCTGACGCTGGTCGATGATACCGACGGTGACATTGCCGGTATTGTCAGCCTCTTGGTTAAGCTGCGCGATAGCGGTCTGTTCCCCGAAAAAGGGGGCATCGGTGTGGATGCGGCGGGCCTTGGCATCTTGCTGGATGCGATGGCGGATGCCGAGCTTGAACAGCCGCTGGTGACAGCGGTTGGCCAGGCATGGCGGCTAAACTCGGCGATCGCGGGTGTTCCGCGCAAGCTCAAAGATAGAAGTTTAGTTCACTGCGGCCAAAGCCTGATGGCCTGGTCAGTTTCAAACACCAAGGTTTTGCAAGGAAGTACCGCAATGTCAGTGAACAAGGCTCAGGCTGGATCGGCAAAAATCGATCCAACCATTGCTTTGCTCAATGCGGCCAAGCTGATGGAGCTTAATCCGATGTCTGCAGGATTGTCGGTCTATGCGACGCGCGGGTTGTTGAGGGTTTGACGGGTGGGCTTTTGGGCGAGCCTTTTTGGAACCGGTGTGCCTGCGCCGGCTGCGGGGCTGCCGCGCGCGTCGTCGCCTGATGGCGGGATATTGATTGAGAGTCCCCAGCAGCTGGAAGAGGCGCTGCGCAACGGTAATCTGAGTGTCTCCGGGGTGGCTGTGACGCCAGCCACGGCAATGCGAAGTGCGGCGGTGTTCCGTTGCGTAACGCTATCAGCCGGGATTGTGGCGACTGTGCCGATGCAGGTAAAACGGCGGATTGACGATAAAGTTCGGGCCGACGCGACCGACGTGCCGATCTGGCGGGTACTGAACCGCCGCCCAAACCGCTGGCAGAAGCCAGCAGCTTTCAAGCGAATGATGCAGGCGCATGTGCTGCTGCGCGGCAATGCGTATGCAATGAAGGTCCGCAACGCGGCCGGCGAAGTTATTGAGCTGATACCGCTGCACCCTGATCGTGTTCAAACACGACAGTTGTCAGATCTATCGGTCGTCCATGTGTGGCAGAGGGCATCTGGTGGCCAACTGTTGTTGCGTGATGATGAGGTGATGCACCTCTACAAGCTGACGCTAGACGGTGTGACTGGGGTGACGCCGCTAACCTTTGCTCGTGAAGCGGTAGATGAGGCGCTGGCATTATCGCGCCATGGCGCGGCTGTGTTCAAGCGCGGAGCAAATCTATCCGGAGCGCTGAAGCATCCGACGAAGCTGACTGATGAAGCCTTTGCTCGGCTAAAGGAAGGGATGGCAGATTTCCGAGCCGGCGGCGATCGGGAGGGTGAGACAATCATCCTAGAAGAGGGGATGGAATATACTGCGCTTGGCATGAACATGGTCGATGCCGAGTGGATCAACGCGCGTAATTTTTCGCGCACCGATATCGCGATGTTTTTTGGCACACCGCCACACCTTATCGGCCATATAGACGGCAACACTCAGCTGGGTAGCAGCATTGAGCAGCAGACGCAGGGCTATTTGAGCTTCGGCCTCGAAGACGATCTGACCATGTGGGAAGAGGGCATCAACGTCGACTGCCTTGACCGGCCCGGCGATGAAAAGCTCTACATGCGGATGAACCGCAACGCCTTGGTGCGGGGCGACTTCGCCGCGCGCACTGGTGGTTATGTGCGTGCGTTGCAGTGGGGATGGATGAGCCCTGATGAAGTCCGTGAACTGGAAGACATGAATCCCCGCCCAGATGGCGATGGCGGGAAATTTTACGAGCCGCCGAACACTGCAGGCGATGCTGGCGCACCGAATGATCCGACCGGAGGAAAGAATAATGCGTAAGCCATTTTGCCGCGTGATGGCGGCAGCGAGCGCCCGCCCTGCTGCGTTGCCGATGCCTGCCGATCGCCGCATCCAGGCATTTGCACCTGCCAGCGTGTATGATCGGTGGGGTGATGAGGCGGCGGGCATACGCGCCGTCGCCACCGGCGACAATGTAATCACGATGTTCGAAGATATTGGCGAGGATTTCTGGACCGGTGGCGGGGTGACGGCAAAGAAGGTCGCGGCTCAGCTGCGCGCGATCGGCGATCGCCCTGTCGAGGTGCAGGTGAATTCGCCGGGTGGCGACATGTTCGAAGGTATCGCGATTTACAACGTGCTGCGCGAGCACCCGCAGGACATCACTATCAAGGTGATGGGTATGGCGGCATCGGCAGCTTCGGTGATAGCGATGGCTGGCAACAAAATTGAAATCGGTGTGTCATCCTTCATCATGATCCACAATTGCTGGGTCATGGCGATGGGCAATCGGCATGACATGGCCGCAGTTGCCGAGTGGCTAGCGCCATTTGATCAGGCGATGGTCGATCTTTACGCAATGCGCACCGGCGCTACGGCTGCCGATGTCGGCAAGTGGATGGATGGGGAATCGTGGATGTCCGGCACGACCGCGATCGAGCGTGGCTTTGCCGACGCGATCCTGCCAGCAGACCAGATGCTACTTGATGCGGCCACGCAGGCTAGTGACCGCAAGGTGAACGAACTGCGTGCAATGGAACTCACGATGGTGCGGGCTGGGCATAGCCGCACCGATGCGCGCGCGCGAATCAACGCAATCAAGGGCACGCCTGGCGCTGCCCACCTCACCGGCACGCCTGGCGCTGCTGATGACGCTATGGCCGAAGCGCTCAACGGCCTGCTCGACTCAATTAAAAACTAAAGGAAATCGACATGAAGAAACTAGTCATCATGGCGGTGGCTTCTGCCTCGCGCCTGCTCTCCATCATGCCCGCCGTTCGTCCAGCGGCGCGTCTCACCCTGACCCCGCCGATGCTGGACATCGACGCGGTGCTCGCCAACCGTCCGCGTGCGGTTGCCGGCACAGTGCGCGCTGATGCGACAAACCCCGTCGAGTTGGTCTCCCAGATCAATGCGGCATTCGAAGAATTCAAGAAAACGACCGAGGCCAAGCTTGGTGCCAAGGTTGAAGACAGCTTGCTGAATGCCAAGCTGGAGACGATCAACGCGGAAATCACGAAGCTTTCCAAGGCATATGACCAACAAAGCGCGGCGCTGGCGGCAGCGCGGCTTGGTGGCGGTAATCAGGAGGCGCGCTCGCCTGAAGCGGTCGAGCATGCCGATGCTTTCAAAGCATGGTTTCGGCGCGGCAATGAGCCCGATGCGGGTATGCGCGCGCTTGAGGTGAAGGCAGCGCTTACGACGCAGTCGGACCCTGATGGCGGCTATGTTGTGCCAGAACAGATGGACATGACGATCAGCCGCGTCACCTCGACAATGTCGGCGATGCGCAATGTCGCGAATGTGGTGCCGGTTGGCAGCTCTACCTATGCAAAACTGGTTTCGCTCGGTGGCTCGACGTCTGGATGGGTTGGAGAAGAGGAAGCGCGGCCGGCAACTTCTACGCCCACGCTGTCTCGCCTCGAATTTCCCACGTTCGAACTGTATGCCAATCCGGCGGCAACCCAGCAGATGCTGGACGATGCCTATTTCAATGTCGAAAACTGGCTGGCAGACGAAGTCTCGATCGAATTTGCTGAGAAGGAAGGTGCTGCCTTTATCAGCGGCGACGGTGTGAAGCGGCCACGCGGTTTCACCAACTATCCAAAGGTTGCCAATTCTTCCTATGCCTGGGGCAAGGTCGGTTATGTCGCTACGGGCGCGGCGGGTGACTTCGCCGCCGCGGCACCTGGTGATGCGTTGCTCGCGCTCTATTACGCGCTGCGCATGGGGTATCGCGCGAACGGGGTGTTCGTGATGTCCGACGCCATCATGCTGAAGGTGCGGCAGATGAAGGATGGCCAGGGCAATTATCTCTGGGCTCCGCCTACTGCTGCCGGTGAAGTGCCGACTGTGCTGGGCAAGACGGTCTACACGGACGAGAACATGGATGGGGTAAGTCCTAACGCCTATCCGATCGCGTTTGGCGATTTTAAGCGCGGTTACATCATCACTGACCGGATGGGCACGCGCATCCTGCGCGATCCTTACACCAACAAGCCGTTCGTGAACTTCTACACCACGAAGCGTGTTGGTGGCGGCATCACCAACTTTGAAGCAATCAAGCTGCTGAAGCTGGCCGCAAGCTGACGGCCAACCGGGGCGGCTCGAAGGGGTCGCTCCCATTTATTTCCAGAAAGGATAATTCGATGCAGGACCTTCATACGCAACTGTTCGCGGCGATCGTGGGTAATGCCACGCTGTCCGCTGACAACGCGCCAGCGGCAATCGACCTTCAGGGCTATTCGGCTGCTGAAATCCTGTTGCTGATCGGTATCGGCGGCATCACGTTCACCGGCACCAACAAGGTTGAATTCGTGCTGACGCACAGCGACGATGACTCGACCTACACGGCAGTGACGACGGCAGACATGATAGGCTGCACCGTCGCCAGTGGCGGCATTATCAAATCGCTTGTGGCTGCCCACGCTGCACCTGCTGCGTACCGGTTCGGCTACAAGGGCGGCAAGCGCTACCTGAAGCTGCTCGCAGATTTCAGCGGCACCCATGGCACCGGCACACCGATCGGCATGTGTGTGCTGCTTGGCGAGCCCAATATCGGGCCCGTGGCCAACCAAGCCTAACTTCAGCACCGAAAGCGCCTCGCCATGCTTTTCACTTTGACGCCATCGGCGCCCGTGGATGGCTATGGCGAGGCAATTTTGCCACTTTCACTGGCAAAGCAGCACTTGCGTGTCGATTGGGCGGAAGAGGATGAATTGATATTGGCGTTGCGGGATGCCGCCATCGATATGGTTGAGCAATACTGCAACATTCGGCTTGGGCCTGTCGCGGGTTTGGTCGCCGCATTTGGCGCATTTGAACCCAAGCTGAGGCTTGGTGTTGGCCCTGCATTTTCGATCGTGATCAATTCGGTCAGCTACATGAATGCCGGCGCAGAAACCACGTTGGATCCATCTGCGTATCGCTTGGCTCCTGGCGGCGTGCTTATGCCCGCATCCCGAGCATGCTGGCCAGCAGCTGATGGCGATGTGACGGTGATTTTTGATGCAGGTTATCCGGTCAACCAGGCACCGCCTGCGTTGATCCACGCGGCGCGGCTTTTTCTTGGTCATCTTTATCTCAATCGTGAGGCTGTGATTACAGAAGGAGTGTCTGGGGAGCTTTCATTGGGTTTCATGGATTTATGTAATCGCTATCGCGTGCCGGTGATTTGATGAGAAAGCTCAAAGCTGGGTCTCTCAATCGCAGAGTTTCAATCGAAGTATTGGAATCGACGCCGAATGGCTCAGGTGGCTTTTCCAGCGCATGGGTACCGTTGATGACAGTCTGGGCAGAAGTAATTGCTCTTCGTGGGGGCGAGGCATTGGTGCAGAATGTGCAACGGAGCACTCAATTGTTTCGCGTGACGATTCGCCATCGATCGGATGTAACGACCGCCAATCGCCTGCTTTTCGAAGGCAGGCCGATGAACATCATCAGCTGCGAAGACGTTGATGGGCGGCGCGAAGCGCTGGTGATGACGACTGAAACCGGAGTGCGGACCTGATGGCTTCGAAAGTTGTCCGAAATCCACGCGCGCGGCGGATATTGCGCCAGTTGCCCGATGCCATGCGCGCCGAACTGGTCGATGCGTTGAACAGAGGCGGCGATGCGCTGGTGGCGACCGTAAAGAGCCGCACGCCCCGGCGCAGCGGCGCGCTGGCGGCGGGTATTCGCAAGAAGGTGCTGCCGCAAAGTCTGCGGCTGCGTGTCGGCCTGGTCGGGCCGGTCAAGGAACGGCGACAGTTATTCTATGGCCGCATTCTCGACCTGGGCCGCAAGGCCCAGACTGTCGCGGTTGCCCCGCGCAAATATGCGAACCGCACCTTTGTGCGGCAGGGCGGACGGCGCGTTGCACTGAAGACATTCGTTGTAAGGGTGCGCGCCATCGCGCCCAAACGGTTCATTACCGGGCAATATCCGCAAGCCAGATCGATCATCACGGGCCAAGTCAAGTTCATCTGGGAGCGCGCCTTGGCGCGGATAGCGGGCGGCGATGGCTAACGCGATTCAGGCCGTGGAAACAGCAGTCTTTGCGGCCCTGTCTGCAGCGATCACGGCAGCGCCGGTGTATCAACACCCACCTGAAAATGCTCCATGGCCTCTGGTGATCGTCGGCGACATTGATGGGGCAACGCCAATCGGCTTTGATGACGATGACGATGACGATCGCATCGTGCCGCTGCAAATCGCGGTAGTGACGGAAGGCCGTGAGCGTGCGCCGTGCATCGCGCTGGTTGGCCAAGTGGTTTCAGCCCTGCGCAACAATATATTGATAGAGGCAGGATTCACGATCCGCGCATTGCTGGAAAGCGAAACGGTGAACAATACGGATGACGGCAAAGGCTATGTCGGCATCGTGCAATTCCGTGTCTTCGCACTGGGCGACTAGCGCGCAGCCATATCGACAAAACGTCTGAAATAACAACCCCGCCCCGCTTCGGCGGGGTTTTTTATTGGAGTAGTGAAATGGCTAAGAAATTAGGCAACGACTATCGTCTGTGGATCGAAAGCGCCACGGCGGGTACATATAACGAAATCAAGGGCGGCACTTCGCTCAAGGTGAACCGTCAGTCATCGTCGATCGACACATCGACCAAAGATGATTTCCCGTATGGCACGCAGGCACCTGGCCTCAAGACGCTGACCATTGATTTTGAAATCTATCCTAATCTGCCCGACACTACCGGCTTTACCCGACTGGAAACGATGTCGCAGGGTTCGGCGCCAGTGAACTTTCAAATCCGTAAAGGCGGATCTGCAGGGCTGCCTACGGATAAGATATTTGAGGCGTCGATGTATATCGGCAATTTCGATAATGATTTTGGCAAGAACGATGTGGTCAAGTACATCGGTCAGCTGTCGCTTGCCGCTGCGCCTGCTACTGACACTCTGGCCTGACCGTCATGACAAAGGCAAAACTGACGGTTGATGATGCCGTCCGGCCTGAAAGCGAGGAACGGGGCGAGGTTGCCATTACGCTGGACGGAGAGCGCATGGTGCTTCGCCCCTCATACGAAGCGATCGAGGCTTTCGAGGCTGGGACTGGAAAGGCTCTGATTGTACTTGCGCAGTTGGCCGCAACCCGCTCGCTCAGTCTTGTCGAATGTTCGATAGTGGCCTGCGAATGCATACGCGCATGGGGCCGCGCGACTAATAACAGGGGCATGGCCGGCGCTAACTCGCGCCGTATTGCCGAGCTGATCCTTGATAGCGACGGCGGTGTCATGGAAGCGATGTCATCGCTGACTGCCGTGCTCGCATTGGCTGCGACGGGGAAATATACCGCGTCGGGGGAACTGAAACCGGTGACGACGAAGACGACGGACGAAGCCCCCGTCGCCGGTTGATGGGGCGGGCCGCCATTCTGTTTGGGTGGCGACCCTCTGAGTTCTGGGAATCAACTCCAGTGGAATTCTGGGCGCTGATCGAGGCGTACCGCGAGGCGAACCCGCCCCGCGACATGGGCAACTGACAAAAGAGATGAAAGCGAGCGGACGGCATGCCTGACACTGACGTCAAAGCGCTGTTCCTGCAGGTCGACGCCAGCGTTGAATTGCTGCGTCGCAACCTTGCAGCGGGCGAACAGCCTTTGGCGCGGTTTGAGCAGCGTGCTCAACGTACAGCCCAAAATGTCGATCAGTCGCTTGCCAAGATGGGCAGTCAGTTCGGCACCTTCGCCAAGCTTGCCGAAGATGCCTCGACGCGGTTTGAGCGTTCATTCAATGACAGCTTTGCGCGCGTCCAACAGCAGGCAAAGACGGCTATTTCTGCCCCAAAAGTGCAAGGCGGTGGGCTGAATCTCGGGTCCGATGAATTGCGTGCTGCGGCAGCGTCTGCCCGGCAATATGCCGATGCGACGGCGCTTATCGAACAAGCGGCAATTCGGGCTTCGGCTGGTGAAGGCACGTTGACACAAGAGACGCGCGCCTATCTCGCAGCAGCTCAAGCGGCGCGCATTGAAGCGGAGCGCAACGCTCAGGCACTGCTTGGCGAGGCCGCAGCCGCAGAACGGCTCGAAACCGAACTTGCCCTATTGTCATCTGAAGGCCGATCGCTGGCCGTAGCTGGTCGCTCTGTCGTTACGCAGACTGGCGCACAGCGCGCCGGTTTTCAGCAGCTGTCATTTCAGATTGGCGATGTTGCCACCCAGTTCGGATCTGGCACAGCATTGCTTCAGATATTTGCACAACAGGCCGGGCAGACCGTTCAGGCAATTGGACTGCTGACGACAGAGTCAAAGGGCTTTATCGGCTTTTTGGGCGGGCCATGGGGTCAGATCATCACAGCGGCAATCGTACTCGTTACGAGCCTCGCCACAGCGCATGGCTCAGCAGCTGATGCGACCGATAAGCACAAGGCGGCAGCAGATGACCTGAAAGATGCGGTTGATCGGCTGAACAACGCCGCTGCATCCGAAGAGCGCACAACGCGGCTTGGCATTCAGTCCGATCGTGACCGCGCCAATTCCCTTCGGGCACGGGAAATCCAAACCAGGAAAACGCTGCAGGCAGAGCTTGAGCTTGCCCGTAGCAAGCTGCAGGGCGCGCAGCGCGCTGCCGTTGATCCGACGCTTGCTGGTGAAGGCGGATTTAATGCCGGCGCAATTGCGGCATCGACGTATGCCAGCCAGGCCAATAGCCTTGCGTCGCAGATCGTAAAGCAAGACAAAAAGATTGCGGATGACTCAAAAGCGATCGTGGTCGGCCGGACAAAGCTTGCGGAGCGCGATGTTGCGGCATCTCGCGACCCTCGCACGGGCATCACATCGCGCTTTGAGGATCGGCAAGATGTGCTTCGCCGACAGTTTCAATCTGGCCGCATCAGCGAAAGCGCATTCAGGTCTGGACTTGATAGCGCGACTGCCCAGCGCGATGCCCAGCTTTCAGCGCTCGATAAAAGCGGTCGCAAGGGGGCAGGCGGCAACTCGGCAGCAGCTCGTGCAGAAACTGCGCGCCAAAAGGTAATTTCAGAAGATATCAGCTTTAACGATCAGGAACGTCAGGCGCGCACCAAGCTGCTGGATGCTACTCGCCGCACCACCGCCAGCGAGGAAGCCCGCGACGCGCTATTGCGCGAGGATATCAACGTCGAGGCTGATGCGCAGGGCCGCAAGATCGCGCTGCAGCGGCAACAGGGCAAGCTCACCGCCGCAGAAGCGCAGCGCCTCAATCAGCTTAACGAACAAACTCGCAAAGAACGACTGAACGGCGTCGAGCTCGACAAGCAATCGCGCACGCTCAACCGGCAGACCGATGCGCGCCTGACCGAGCTTGACGCAGATATCGCCATTCTACGCATCAAGGAAAGCCTTGCTGTTACGGAACGCGAGCGCCGCAGCATTGCTGAGCAGCTGCTGGCCAAGGAACAGGAGCAGGCGCGGCTCAAGCTGGAGACAATCGCCAATGATCCGCGCTCTAGCGGCGATCAGGTGCAGGGAGCGCGCGATCAGCTGAGTCAACTGCCCAGCATTCAGCAGGCGCAGAAAGACCGGTTGAGCGCAGATTTCAAATCTCCAATCGCGCAATACCGAGACCAGCTGAAAGCTGCAGCCGATGATATTAATGCTTCATTTCAGAGTATCGAAGTCGGCGGGCTGCGGTCGTTGGAAGATGGCCTGGTCGATGTGATCACTGGCGTCCGCAGTGTCGGCGATGTGTTCAAGAGCATAGCAAATCAGATCATTGCCGATCTAATCCGCATTGCTATTCAAAAAGTCATCGTCAACGCACTGGGCAGCATCATTGGCTTTGCCGATGGCGGTGAAATCCCGAAATTTGCAGGCGGCGGCAGCATTCAGAAATTTGCAGGCGGCGGACAGTTCCGCGGTCCCGGTGGGCCACGCACGGACAATCTGCTGGCGCTGGTGTCGCCGGGAGAGTTCATCATCAATGCAGCAGCGACCAAGGATAACCTTGCCCTGCTACAGATGATCAATGAAGGTCGCACACCAGGCTTTGCCGATGGCGGCCTGATCCCGGCACCTTCAAGCATCAAAGCTCCATCGTTCCCATCTTCGCTGATCGGCGGTGGTGGGAATAATGGGTCCGGTGTGGTCAAGGTCATGGTTTCGCTAACCGAAGACCTAAATGCCCGGATTGATAATCGCGCGGCCGGCGTCAGCGTCGAGGTGGTACGCGGTGCGGCGCCCCAAATCGTCGAGGCGGCGAAGATCGCCACCATTCAGGACGCGCGGCGGTTCCGCACATGACAACGATCAGCCCGCCGATTCCGCTTCCCATTTCCTCTGTGAAGTGGCGCATCATCGAACCCGCGCAAGTCAATCGGTCAGCATGGACAGGTCGCCGCAAGGTGATCGGCCTGCCAGGTGCGGCGCGCTGGACAGCCACGGTCGATATGCAGCCAGTGGTCGGCGAAGCCAACATGCTGCGCTGGCGCGGCTGGATTGCCTCACTGAGGGGATCAATCAACACCTTTCCGCTGCGCGCGGTAGAGCGTCAGCAAACGACGGCGGCCAATCCCTATGTCGGCACTGGCGCCAATGCGAACACCACATTGCCGCTGACCGATCTGCCCTTGTCGACTACCGTATTAAAGGCCGGGCAGTTCATGACGGTCAGCTTGCCAACCGGGCACAAGCGCCTTGTCTGTCTGACCTCGGACCTGGTTTCCAATAGCCTTGGAAATGCCATTGCAGCCTTCGCCCCAGAGCTTGGCGAAGCGCCTTTCGAGGGTGCGATGGTTGAGATCCAGTATCCATATGCGCTGATGGCTCTAAACAGCGACCCGTCGGGCTGGGATGTCGCTCGCGGGCAACTCTACACTTTCATGCTCGATTGCGAGGAAGCGCTGTGAGCCGTGCGACAGGCGATGCCAGTGCGGCACTCAGTGAGGCTTATGTCCGCCCGATATTCTTTGCCTATCTCGATATTGACGGCGACCCACTACGCGCGTGCACGGCAAATCAAAGCATAACGATCAGCGGAACTGGCGACGCAGACCTCGACGGCATCACTTTCGACGGCATTGATCCGCAATTTGTCGACATAGGTACGGTCAAGGAACGCGATGGCGGGTCGGATACTGTGATCTGCAAGTTGTCTGGTCTCGTGGGGATTGATGATGCTCTGCTCGCCCTGATCGGCGACACAGCCAAATGGCAGGGCAGGCTGGCTCGGCTATGGTTTATCATCCGCGACCAAAGCAACATCGATCGCGGCGCCATCACTTCCTATTACACGGGATACATGGTGGCGCTGTCGATCACTGGATCGCCATCATCGCAGACCATTGAAATGTCGATTGAGAGCTATCTGGCCGCGTTCAGCAAAGCCAGTAATCGAACATATCTCGACCAAGAGTTGTTTGATCCCGGCGATCTTTCTGCGCGCGCGGCCATCGCCATCGGCAACGGCATTTCGAGCAACCCGCTCATTCAGAACACTGGCGTCGGATATGGCGGGTCATCGGGCGGCTCTGGATATGGAGCTGGGTCTGGTGGCGGCTTTGGCAATATCGGACGGGGTATAAACGAATGACCTTCGTTCGCCGTAGCGATTGGGAAACTGCCCTTTCCCAGTATCTGGCAAGTGTTGCCGCCCTACCTTTCAAATATGGTCACCACGACTGTGCTCTGTT
>JAIELC010000084.1 GCA_019753375.1 Sphingomonas sp. | reverse complement strand
GGCGATACTGTCCGTGTTCAGATCATCCGGATCAACAAGGACACGCAGCGCATTTCGCTGGGCATGAAGCAGCTGGAAAGCGACCCATGGGAAGGCGCGATGTCGAAATATCCCGTCGGCGCCAAGCTGTCGGGCCGCGTGACCAACATCACCGAATATGGCGCTTTCGTTGAGCTGGAAGCCGGCATTGAAGGCCTGGTCCATGTCAGCGAAATGAGCTGGACCAAGAAGAACGTCCACCCCGGCAAGATCGTATCGACCAGCCAGGAAGTCGATGTGATCGTTCTGGAAGTCGATTCGGACAAGCGTCGGATTTCGCTGGGTCTGAAGCAGGCTCAGGCAAACCCATGGGAAGCGTTCGCCGAAGCGCACCCGGTCGGATCGACCGTTGAGGGCGAAGTCAAGAATGCCACCGAATTTGGTTTGTTCATCGGCCTCGACAACGATGTCGACGGCATGGTGCACATGTCGGACATCGCGTGGGGGATTTCGGGCGAGGACGCGCTGGCACTCCATCGCAAGGGCGAAATGGTCAAGGCCATCGTGCTCGACATCGATGCCGAAAAGGAACGCATCTCGCTGGGCATGAAGCAGCTTGAACGCGGCGGGCCATCGGTTGCGGCAGCCGCCACCGACACGTCGCGCCTGAACAAGAATGCGATTGTCACCGTTTCCGTTCTCGAAGTCCGCGATGCGGGCCTTGAAGTGCAGGTTGGGGACGATGGCGCGACGGGCTTCATCAAGCGCACCGATCTGGGCCGCGACCGCGACGAACAGCGGCCGGAACGTTTCCAGGTTGGTCAGAAGTTCGATGCCATGGTGACCGGCTTTGATCGGTCGAAGAAGCCGACATTCTCGATCAAGGCGATGCAGATCTCCGAAGAGAAGCAAGCTGTTGCACAATATGGATCGTCCGACTCGGGCGCTTCTCTGGGTGATATTCTTGGCGAAGCACTCAAAGCGCGTGGTGGCGACGCCAAGAAGTAAGTAAAGCCGCTTAGTCGGGGCGGGTATAACTCGTTGGTATCCGCCCCAACTTACTCATTTTGCGCTTTTGTGACAATCGAATGCTGTAGATTCGCGCTGGATTGTGATTAGAAGTCAATGTTCCGCGATGGCCTGATCGGGGGTGATGGCTATCATCATCAGCGGAGTTGGAGGGAAACAGGACCATGATTCGTTCGGAGCTCATTGAGCAATTAATTGCCGCCAACCCTGATCTTGCGCCGCGCGATGTCGAGGCGATTGTCAGCACCTTCTTTGATGAAATCACCAAGCGCCTCGCCGAAGATGGTCGCGTTGAGCTGCGTGGATTTGGGGCTTTTTCGACCCGCGCCCGTGATGCGCGCACCGGCCGCAACCCACGCACCGGCGATCTGGTCAAGGTATCGGCTAAGCGCGTGCCCTATTTCAAGCCCGGCAAGGAAATGCGCGCACGCCTGAATGTCTGATCGGTAAAAAACCGACAGCAGATGCGTTGCGGCGCTTGACGCCCGGTCTGCCATGCGCTTGCGTGGCGGCGGGTGCGCGGACGTGGCGAAACTGGCAGACGCAGCAGACTTAAAATCTGCTTCCCTTTCGGGAGTGCGGGTTCAAGCCCCGCCGTCCGCACCATTATTCCTGCCCTGACGTTACCGTCTTTGATGTGGCCGGCCGTCCATGCCAGACGCCTGCAGGACGTTGTCCGCTTCGCAGTGGCATCTGGCATGGGTTGGTGGCACAGTGCGACAATGCGCTGTCCGCGACCAACCCAGCCATGCCCCGAATGATCCACCGGCCTTTGGTGCTGTTGCGCAACGCAGGGATGCCGTGTCTGCTGGCACTTGGCACCCTGTTGCTTGGCAGCTGCTATGCACGTTCCGACCGTGGAGCCGTCATCGTCAGCGCGATCGGGGGTGCACCGACCCTGGCGGATGCGGCTGTCGAACCCATGAATTTCCCGTCCCGCGTCTTGCGAGATGCAACCGCCCAGGGCCTCGTCCGGTTCGATGCAACCGGCCAGATTGAACCCGGCCTGGCCGAGCGCTGGACCGTGATCGATGATGGCATGAGCTACATCTTCCGGCTGCGCGAAAGCGAATGGGGCGACGGACACGCGGTGGACGCGGGCGAAGTTGTAAAAGCTATCGACCGGCAATTGGTGCGCGGGTCGCGAAACCCTGCCGCCCCCTTTCTGACGGCGGTTGAGGACACGGTGGAGATGACGCCGGAAGTCATCCAGATCCATCTGAAGCGTCCCCGCCCCGATCTGCTGAAATTATTTGCCCAACCGGAAATGGCCATTGTCCGCACGCGTCGGCCCGCAGGCACGGGTCCGTTCAGGATTATACGTCGGTCAGCCCATGGTGTGACGCTTCGCCCCGCATTTGATCCGGCCCGGCTGGACGCAGAAGAAATCGCCGAGCCCGGCCCCGAACAGAATATCAATCTGATCGGCGAGCGGGCATCCCGCGCGCTGGCGAGATTTGTGTCCCGGCAATCTGATCTGGTGCTGGGCGGCAGCTATATCGACTGGCCACTCGTACCATTGGCCGGGATCGCGGCGGCAAATATCCGCGTGGATCCGGCGGCGGGGCTGTTCGGTATCGGCATCGCCCGCCGCACTGGGTTCCTGGCAGACGCCGCAAATCGTGCGGCACTGGCAGAGGCAATCGACCGCAACGCAATTGTCGCCGCCTATGCCCCTGGCTGGGCCGCCGCCGAACAGATACTGCCTGATCAACTCGATTCTGCCAGCGCAGCGGTCCAGCCGAGCTGGCAATCGCTGTCAGCCGGCGAACGCCATGTCGCGGCGCGGGGGCAAGTTGCCCTGTGGCGCAAAACGCACCCCGGCCCCGTTAACTTGACCCTGGCGATGCCGTCTGGGCCGGGCGCAACGATTTTATATGGTTTTGTGGCGGCAGCCTGGCGGTCGATTGGCGTCGAAGTCCGGCGTGTTCCGCAGGGAACGGATGCCGATCTGCGGATCATCGACGCCGTTGCCCCTTATGACAGCGCCCGCTGGTACCTTGCCACCGCCTGTGCGCCGTGCAGCGATGCGGCACAGACGTTACTGGAAGCCGCCCGTGACGCCACCACCCTGAATGAGCGCGCACGGCTGATCGCCGATGCCGATCTTGCGCTCAGCAATGACGTGCCGGTGATCGTCATCGCGCGTCCCTTGCGCTGGTCACTCGTTGCCCTTCGTCTGCACGCCTGGCAGCCCAACAGCCGCGCATGGCATCCGCTGAATCATTTGCGTACCGGGAATTGAAGCGATGACGGTCGACGGCCCCGGCCCCGATCCGGGTGCACCGATCGGCCGCCGGCATCGCATCGCAGCGGCACTGCCGGTCGGCCGCGATCCTGCGTCGGTCCGTCGGCGGGTTGAAGCGATGGAACGGTTGCTGGAGGGGCTGTTTACGATCCCCGGGATCAATCGCAAAGTTGGCCTCGATGTTCTGCTCGATCTTGTCCCGATCCCGATCGCGCCCGATCTGATCACGGCCGGCATGGGCGCGTGGATGGTCTGGGAAGCGCGCAATCTGGGCATGTCGAAAGCCCAGATCGCGCGCATGCTCGGCAATGTCGGGTTTGATTTTCTGCTCGGCCTGGTGCCGGTGATCGGTGCCATTCCCGACTTTCTGTTTCGGTCCAACACCCGCAACCTGAAGATCATCAAGCGGCATCTGGATCGCCGCCACGCGACAACGGGGACGATGAATCATAAACCGGGCGGCTGATTCTGCCGGCCAGAGCGCGTTCGGTGTTGATTGACTCAACACCGGCGCTCCAGGTTTTTGGCTTGCCGTGTTGTCCGAATCGTCAGCTGTTTTCACCTGACTTGAAAACGCTTTAGCGGGGACCGCGCCATATTTTGATCGGTGTATCGGGCGACAATCCGCCCTGATGCGCGGGACAGGTCTGATATCTGCGATCCTTATTGAGGCAAAGCCAGACCTCGTCGAGCCATCCCTGTTTGTTCGCGGTAATGCGCATCATCGTCGCGGAAACACCAGGATTGGCCTGCGCCATTTCGGCCGCCAAAATGCCTGCGGTCAAATCGCGGCGGCGCGACAACGACTGCATGTTGGGATAACGCAACGCTGCGAACAGCCGCGTGGACTGGCGGAAATAATCGTTGGGCGTCCCGTTCATACAGGTGCCGTGTTTGGCCCATTCATGCTGGATCAACTGGGCAGACGGCGTGGCACAGATCGCCGATCGAATAACCGCCGGCGGCAGAATCCGGGTTGCGCGACAATATTGCGGCCATTCGGGTCCTTCGCCATCGGGCCACAGCCCATGCAACGCAAAGCCAAATCGATTGCCGCTGCGGCATTCGAACCGGGCCGATGGGTTGGTTCGTCCGCTCCCGCGGCAATATTCCGGCACCCAGCTGATCGCCAATGTATATCCGCCGATCGGCACAACCCTGCGCGGTTGATCACGCGACGGAAGATCGGGCCGGGGCACCGGAATCGTCGCCGGCACCGCACATCGATAGGCCTGGCCCTGCGCGGTAGCGGGCACCAGCGCGCCTGCCAGTGCCGCGACCCAAAGGACGTTGGCGCGGGTCATTGCTTGCCGCGACCGTCGTTGAACCAGGCCTCGGCATCTGGCCGAAACAGCATCAATGCTGCTGCGACCTGCAGACCTGTCGTTGCGACGCTGATCGCAAACTGGAAGGCGCTGGCCAGACCGGCCACGACCGCGAACACGGAAACAAGAATGCCGACAACGCCCAGGACCAGCAGCACGATGAAAATCCATTTGGCGATCGGGCTCGCCTTTCGGGCAATGAAAAACCACAGCAGTAGCTGCACCGCGATTGAAACCGCGATCACCGCGATGGATGCCGACGTCCCCAATTGTTCGCGCGCAGCCACGGCTTTGTCACTTCCCCATGACAAGGCAGTCCCCGCCAAACCAAGGATGATGGCCACGCCGTAAAATTGTTCGAACCGGATAACTGACGCTGGACGCTGCATCACGGCGTTCCCCCAAAAAGTTGCCGGATTAGCCTAGCTATCTTTCCCCAAGTTGCAATCGGCAAGCGTCGTTTAGCCTTTGGAAATAGGAGAAAAATCAAGGCCGATATCTGCGGCTGGCGCCGACTGGGTCAGCCGCCCGACGCTGACATAGGTCACGCCAGTTTCGGCAATGGCGCGGATCGTTTCCAGCGTCACCCCGCCCGAGGCTTCGGTTGGTACGCGTCCGCCCACCAGCGTGACCGCGCCGCGCAGCAGAGGCGGCGGCATGTTGTCCAGCAACAAATGCGTCGCCCCTGCGGCAAGCGCAGGCTCGATCTGGTCGATGCGGTCGACCTCGACAATGATCCGCGCAATCCCTGCCGCCTTCGCCCGGCGCGCGGCTTCCTCGACTGATCCAGCGACCGCCACGTGGTTGTCCTTGATCATCGCCGCATCCCACAACCCCATGCGGTGATTGGTGGCGCCACCCATCCGCGTTGCGTATTTTTCGAGCAGACGCAGGCCGGGAATCGTTTTGCGCGTATCCAGCAACGTCGCGCGGGTGCCCAAAATCCTGTCAACATAGCGGCGCGTCATCGTGGCGATGCCCGACAGATGCTGAACGGTATTGAGCGCCGATCGCTCTGCAGTCAGCAAAGCGCGCGCGTTGCCTTCCAGCCTCAGCAGATCGGTCCCTGCCGCAACCCGGTCGCCATCCTCGACCAGGCGATCAATGCGCACATCGGGATCAAGCGCCCGAAAAAATGCCTCAGCAATCGGCAGGCCGGCGACAATGATCGGATCGCGACTGTCCATCACGCCAGTGAAGCGGGCATCGGCAGGAATAACCGCGGCAGAGGTGATATCGCCTCCCTCCCCCAAATCCTCGGCAAGCGTGGCGCGGACAAAGGCGTCGACATCGAAACCGGCAAGGGCAAAGGTCATAAATGCTTCCGAAGTTGAGCGCGCGCTGGGTGGCGGATGGATGGCCACCGGCAATCACCGGCCCCTACCATACCGGATGCTGATCGACAGCGCTGTGCTGATACGTCGAATCACGCATAAAAGTCATCGGCCGTTATAGTATCTGCTCGCAATGGCGGACCGGGGGCAGGAGAGGACACCCGCCCTCACCAGCCTTGTGTAGCGGTCCCGGCAACCACCATCAGCGTCACCAGCAACCCGGCGATGACCGCGCCCGGTCGATAGCTTCCGGTGCGGCGCCATGTAAAAATAGCGATCACTGCAATTGCCGCCAATACCGGCGGAAACTGCAGGCCAATCACGGTGGTCAACGGATCGAGCGCGGTGGGCAGCTGCCCGGTCGCGAAGAACACGCCGTAATCGAGGAGCAGCATCAGCACGAAACCCAGCGCGAGCGCGAGCTTGGCCCAGCCATATTGGCCGATCACTCCATCTCCCCGCACCGTCAGCCGATCGGTCAAAGTGCGGACCGTGGGCAAGAAGCCCAGGGTCATTGGCACGACGTAAATCGCGGCGATCACCAACTGGGTCGCGCTTGGCAGCTTAACCGCCACCACCCATAGCCGGAAATCGGTGTGAAACGCCCGGTCAATCACGGCGAGCACTGCATACCCTGCCGCGACGCTTAGCATGGCGATAGCGATCGATTGCCCCCAAGCGCCTTGCCGCCCGCTGGCAATGCCGCGCCCAACCCACAGGCTGATACCGGCACCGACCAGCGCCCATAAGGCAATTTGCGTCGTTACCGTCTGCGGCAGCACGGGATTGGGCTGCACCAGCAGAAACACCGCGATGAAGACGGGGAAAAAAGTCAGCACCGGCAAGAAACTCGTCATCAAGAACGCCCGCCACCAACGCCGGTCGCGAGACTGGGCAGCGGCTCTGGCCTCGCCGCGCAGACCGGCAAAGGCCGCCGTGCGCAGCAGTACATCAAAGCTGCCAAGCACGATCATCACAAAGCCGATCAGGCCAAGGCCGGTGCCAAGTTCCTTCCAATACCAAATCTGGTTGCCGGACGGGATTGGCTTAGCCCCTTTCAGCGTCACCGAGAACCAGTCGATGGCCCGGGCAATGGCCTCGGGCGATAAATGGTCGCCGGGGTGCGTGACGGCGGGCGTCGCGAGGATGCGTGCCGTTCCATCGGCGATCGATCCGTATAATTTGCGCGGAACAATCCGCTCGCTGGTCCCGAAGACGGTCTTCAGCTTGGGCGAATCGACCACATCGCGCGCCTTGTCCACGTCCCACATCAGTTTCGAGAATTCGTCATACTGGCTGTAGACCAGCCCCAGATTGCGCGGCCATGTCGGGCTGCCGACCTGCGCATAGGGTTTGCCGGTCGATGATCCCTCAAGCACGATCGACTGATAGGCATCCGGCATTGCGGCAGCAGCAGCCAGCACGGTCCAGCCGCCCATGCTGTGCCCTTCCAGGCCGATATTGTGCTTATCAACCATCGGCAGCGCGCGCAGGTAGGTGAGCCCGTCGGGACCGCCGAAACCGTTCGAAAATGCCGGGCCGTCGCTATAGCCATGCCCGGTCTGGTCGATCGCGAGCACGACATATCCCCGCCGCGCGAATTCAATCGCAAAGCCATCCTGGGTTTCACGCGAGTTGATATAGCCGTGCACTGCCAGAATAGCCGGCGCGGGCGCCTGTGCCGACGCGCCCGCGGGCACATAGAGCAGCGCGCTCATCCGCTTGCCGCCCGTGCCGGTAAAGCGGATGTCGCGCACATCGACGCCGCCCTGCGTCTGGATCGATGCCGCCAGCCAGGCGCCGCCCAGCGCCAATGCCAATCCGACCAGCAACCATATCCATCCCCAGCGCGGTGCGCGTGTCGGCATTGTCATTCCCCCGGACCATTGACCGACGCACCGCTTTGGCGGACGGCAGGCTCTGCAGAAGTGATTGGAGAGCGATCGGTGGCAGAGGTCAAGGTGCTGGCGTTCGATGTGTTCGGCACGGTCGTCGATTGGCGCACGAGCATTGCCCGTGAAGCCAGCGCGGTCTTTGCCCGGCTGGGGCGCGGTGACATTGACCCGGCGGGGTTCGCCGATGCCTGGCGGGGCCTGTATCAGCCGGCGATGGAGGCGGTCAGATCGGGCAAGCGGCCGTTCACGCGGCTCGATGTGCTCAACCGGGAGACGCTCGACACGCTGTTGGCCGCGCACGATGTTACACTCACCGACGACGCCGCGCAGGACTTTGCCTTGGCGTGGCGACGGCTCGATCCGTGGCCCGATGCGATCGACGGGCTCAACCGACTGCGCGCGCGCTGGCCCGTGGTCACGCTGTCCAACGGCAATATCGCCCTGACGATGGAGATCGCACGGCGCGGGGGATTGGTGTTCGATGCGATACTTGGCGCGGAAGCCGTACAAGCGTTCAAGCCGACCCCGCAGGCCTATCTGCGGACGGCCGATCTGCTGGGTATCGCCCCCGGTGCACTTTGCCTTGTCGCCGCGCATCACAGCGACCTTGCGGCGGCGCGCGCGTGCGGGCTGCAATGCGCCTATGTTGATCGCCCAATGGAATATGGCGGCGCCACCGCACCCGACGCTCATATGGCGCAGGATTGGGAATGGTCGGCGACCAGCTTGACCGAACTTGCCGACAGGATGGGTTGTTGAATCGCTTGCCCTCGGCGCCAGACCCGGCGCACATGCCCCCACACAGTCAGGAGCGGATCGATGAAAGCAGCCGTCTATTACAGCAATGGCGACCCCAGCGTGCTGGTGTACGAGGAAGTACCCGATCCGGTCTGCCACCCCAAGGGCGTGGTGATCCGCGTTGAGGCAGTCAGCATCGAGGGGGGCGATACGCTCAACCGGTGGCGCGGGCCGCTTGTCACCACCCCGCATATCGTCGGCTATCAAGCGGCAGGCGAAGTTATCGAAGTCGGCGCGGAGGTAACCCATCTGAAGGTTGGTGACCGCGTCGCCACGGTCGATTCCTTTGGATCGCATGCCGAGCTGCGCCCCGTCCCGGCGCGCAATTGCTGGCCGATTCCCGCCGGGCTGGATGCCGCCAGAGCCGCCGTCGTGCCGGTTGCGTTTGGCACCGCGCATGAATGCCTGTTCGGGCGCGGCCAGTTGCAGGCGGGGGAGACCGCGTTGATCCAGGCCGGGGCAAGCGGGGTCGGCATTGCTGCGATCCAGCTGGCCAGGCAAGCCGGCGCCACGGTGCTCGCCACGGCATCGAGCGACGAGCGGCTTGAACGGCTGAAGGCGTACGGCCTTGACCACGGCATCAATTACACGCGCGACGGTGTCGCCGAGGAAGTGAAGCGGCTGACGGGCGGCAAGGGTGCCGATGTGGTCGTCGATCCGGTCGGCGGCACGACGTTGCAGGGATCAATCGATTCGCTCGCCTATCGCGGGCGCTTGTCGATGGTGGGTGCGGCCGGGCGTGAGGCCATGAAGGTCGATGTCGGGTCGCTGATGGGCGGCAACCGGACATTGGGCGGCGTATTCTTAGGCGCCGAGATCATGACCGACCGCGTCCACGACATGATCCAGGGGCTGATCGAGGATGTCGCGGCAGGCAAGCTGGATGTGGTGATCGACCGGCGCTTCGCGCTGTCCGAGGCTGCCGCAGCGCATGCGTATATCGAAAGCCGACAGGCGGTAGGCCGGGTCGTGCTGGTGCCTTGATCGGACCGGTCGCCGGTGGCGGGGATTGGGGCGATTACCGCCTCTCCGCATTCCCCATCCGATAGCCGGCGGACTGCCTCCTAAGACAAAAGATCGCATTTTGGCGGTTACTATGCGCTGAAAGCGTTGCGCGGATGACGATAAGCCGCCACAGCGCGCGGATGTCGGGGCGTCTCAGTCACCCAAGCCAGCAGGTCGCCGTCGCGATGATCGCGTGCGCGATGCTGTTGCGCGCGCTGATCCCGGCGGGCTGGATGCCCGCCGCCGATGCCCGCGGCGCGATCCATCTTGCGATGTGTTCCGGAATGGGGCCGCAGACTGCATCGATGGATCACACGGGCAAGGTCCACAAGGATATGCCGTCCGGTGGCCACCGCGACACCCAACCTTGCGGCTTCGCGGTCCTCGGGCACGGGCTTGATGACCTGCCCATCCTGACGCTTCCCATGCCGTTGCTGCGCACCGCATCAATCGCTCCGGGGGCAAAGCACGCGGTTTCCGTCGGTCGTGGCCTTGCCGCACCGCCGCCACCGTCAACGGGTCCGCCTTACCTGATCTGATCCATGGCCGCACGCCGGTGCGGCTGCTTGTTTGTCAGATTCGGGACTGTACGATCATGATGTATCTTTATCTGGCCGCGCTTGCCGCGTCGGCCAATGCCACGACGCCTGCACTGCCCCCTGCCCTTGCCGACGACGACTCGTCCGCTGCAACCGATCAAAGCGACATCGTCGTGACGGCAGACCCCGTGCGCCGGATTGAAAATGCGCCGTCGACGACCGTAACGATCGATGCCGAGCGCATTGCCACCACGATCAACGCGGTCAGCATTGAGGATACGCTCAAATACGCGCCGAGCCTGATCATCCGCAAACGATCAATCGGCGACAATTTCGCTCCCATCGCCACCCGCACCTCGGGTTTGGGATCAAGCGCGCGCAGCCTGATCTTCGCCGACGGCGTGCCGCTGTCGGCGCTGATCGCCAACAACAACGGCAACGGCAGCCCGAAATGGCAACTTGTCAGTCCTGAGGAAGTTGCCAAAATCGATGTGCTCTATGGCCCGTTTTCAGCGGCCTATGCCGGTAACTCGATCGGCACGGTCGTCAACATCACGACGCGCCTGCCCGACAAGCTGGAAGCGCAGGCGACGCTGTTGTTCAACAACCAGTGGCACACACAATATACCACGCGACTGTCGCTGCCGACCGGGCAAGCCTCGGCGTCGATCGGCGATCGGTTCGGCCGCTTCGCCTTTTTCACCAGCATCACCCATACCGTCAGCAACGCCCAGCCAATTGCCTATGTAACCGCCGCAGCGGCACCGGCCGGCACAACGGGGAGCATCGCGACCTTTAATCGCCTGGGGGCGCCGATCCGGGTGCTTGGCGCCAGCGACATCGACCATCATGTTCAGGACACGATCAAGCTCAAGCTCGCCTATGACCTGACCGACAATCTGCGCGCAAGTTACGTCCTGGGCGTTTTCCTCGACAGCTCGCAAGCGCGGCTCGACAGCTATCTGCGCGATGCCGCGGGCGCGGCCGTCTATACCTCGGGCTTTAATTCAGGGCTGTATCTGCGCGAGCAGCGTCACTTCATCCACGGCGCGACGATTGATGGCCATGCCAGCCGGATCGACTGGCAACTGGCCGGTTCGCTCTACGACTATGCAACGGACACGCAATCATCGCCAACGGCAGCGCTGCCAAATGCGTTCACCAGCGGCGCGGGCACGGTACAACGGCAGGACGGCACGGGCTGGTGGACGCTCGATGCAAAGGGCGCGCTGCGTTCTGGACGTAAGGACAGCAACGGCATCGACGCCAATGTCCTGTCGATCGGCGCGCATGCGGATCGCTACACGCTGCAAAGCCAGACCTATACGACTGCCGACTGGATCGGCGGCATTTCTGGCGCCCGCGTCGCCGCATCGCTGGGGACAACCCGCACGTTCGCGCTGTGGGTTCAGGACGCCTGGCGGTTCGCGCCCGGTCTTGTTGTGACGCTGGGCGCAAGGCAGGAATGGTGGCGGGCAGCCAATGGGTTCAATCAGACCAGCGCGATTAATCCCGGTATCGCCCAGCCCGTCCGCACGGCGAACGGTTTTTCGCCCAAGGCAACGCTGCAATGGCAGCCCGGCCCAAGCTGGACCTTCAAGGCATCGCTCGGGCAGGCATGGCGCTTCCCCACCGTCGGAGAATTGTACCAGGCGACAATTGTCGGCACGGTGCTGGCGAACCCCAACCCCAATCTGCGCCCCGAACGCGCCCGATCGGCCGAGCTTGCCGCCGCCTATCACGACGCAAACGGATCGATCCGGGTGTCGCTCTTCAACGAGATTGTCGACGGAGCGCTGATCTCGCAGACCGGGCCACTTGCCGTTGTCCAACCCAATGGCACAACGCTGACGACCACGGCATCGTTCGTCCAGAACGTGCAGCAAACCCGGGCGCGCGGCGTCGAAGTCGCGGTGGACCGGCGCGATGTCATCAGCAATGTCGACCTCTCCGGCAGCGTCACCTATGCCGATGCGATCACCGCCGAGAACCCGGTTTTCCCCTCGTCCGTCGGCAAATTGCTCCCGAGCGTCCCGCGCTGGAAGGCAAATGCGGTGGTGACGTGGCGCCCGGTTCAGCGCGTGTCGCTGACGGCAGCCGCGCGTTATTCAAGTCGGAACTTCGCGACCCTCAACAACGCAGATATTTTTGCCGATACATATCAGGGCTTCGACAAATATTTTGTCGTCGACCTGCGGGGGACATTCCGTCTCAACCGCCATCTCGATGTCGCGCTCGGGATCGATAACGTCAATAATGACCGCTACTTCCTGTTCCACCCATTTCCGCAGCGGTCAGTAACGGCATCGCTGCATTGGACGTTGTGATGGTGGCGGACAATGCGGGTCGGCTAGCGGCGGGGATTGGTTGGTTAGCTGCAAGTCTGCTTTTAATGCCAGTTCAATCCAACGCCAATGACCGACTTTGGTGGGAAGCGGACATTGTCCCTTCTCCCTGAAGGGAGAAGGATACCGCAGCTTGGCAGCCTGCTGCCTAGCGAAGGTTGGATGAGGGTGTTCCGCGCCATCGAGAGGGCGATCCCCTCACCCAGCTCCGACTAGGCCCGCGCTGACGAAGCGCGACCCAAGTCTGCGCAACCCTCTCCCGACGGGAGAGGGATGATGACAGACTTTGGGGCGCTTGCCGCCTGTCCGCATTCCCCATCCGATGGCCGTCGTTCCGCTTCTGGTCGTGATCGCGTTGAGCTGCCACCATGAACGGACCGATCGATAGTGGCAGCGGTTAGTGGAAAACACTCGTTCGATCGACGCTGAGGATTCAGCGATTGCGTGGTTTACAAACCCTAGCGAGAAAGCAGTAGCAGCAGGTCGGAGACCACCGCCCGAAAAGTCCCAAGCTTCACCGACCTCCAGACGACGAGGCCGATGATGGTCGTAAGAACGACGATCGCAAAAATAATGCGCAGGGCCATTCCGGCCTCTCTGGCAAGGGCTTATGCTTCACGGGTCGATCCGAACCGGCCACGCAATGTCTACAATCGGGGCTACGAAAGCCCCCCCTCCCTCAGTCGCGATACCCCGGATTGTGGCGGTCCAGCTTGCGCAGCAGCGCGGGCCAGGCGAGTCCATCCGCCAGCATTTTCATGCCCGACGCCGCCGATTGCTGCTCCACCTTGTGCTCCACGCCCTGCGGCGGGTTGTTGAGGCCACCCGGGCCGGCGCTGAGCATCATCACCTGCGCTTCACAGGCGCGTTCCAGAAAATAGAGCCGCAGGAAGCATTGGCCGACGGATTCACCAACGGCCAATGTGCCGTGATTGCGCAGGATCATGGTGTG
>JAIELC010000107.1 GCA_019753375.1 Sphingomonas sp. | reverse complement strand
ACGCAGACCAGTGCTTGTCGCCCTGTCGATGACCCCGATCTGCTGTTTTGGGGGCGCGGTACCGGCGGCGAAGTACATGGCAAGCTGGCCGGCTCCAGATTCAGGGCGCCTCCCACGCGTGCCCAACGCATCAGCTTTACCCCGCTTGGTGTCGATTCAGAGGTGTCATTCAGCTCGTCCGCGCAATCCAGCAACATCATGTTTCCCAAAGGATTTTTGGCTAAGTTGGTTGCAGAACAGAACGCTGGCGAAATGGCGCCTTATTTGTTCCAGCAGAATGCCGATCTGTACCAGCTCGCGGCCATTCTCGAACGGGAGATTGTGTCCCCAAGCTTTGCCGGACGCCTTGTCATTGGCGGCGTGACCCAGGCGATTGCCGCGCTGCTGGCAAGGATCGATTCCGCAAGGGTGAATTTGGAGGCTGATCGCATTTGCCTCCCGCATTGGAAAGTACGGCGTCTATTCGACTATGTCGAAAGCAACCTCGACCAGTCGATCAGTCTGGATGATCTGGCGCAAGTCGCCGAGTTGTCGCCGTTCCACTTCTCTCGGGTATTCAAACGCGAGACGGGCCTAAGCCCCTATAAATATGTTCGCGACCGCCGGCTGGAGCGCAGCCGCGATTTGCTCGCGATGACCGACATGGGAATCGCCGAGCTATCGCTCGCGTGCGGCTTTTCGAACCAGTCGCATTTCACAGCCGCATTCAGCCGGACGATGGGTATTTCACCCGCTCGATTTCGCGAAACGCACAGGTGCTGATCCCACGCGTCAGGCCGCGACCATGGATTCCCGCCGCATCACCTGCGCCGAAAAACGCTCCATTTCCTCGGCCTGTGGGCTCATCTGCAGCAGCAAGAGGTCCAGGCCGGCATCTTCATATTCCTCGATCCGCTCGCGCAATTGCTCGGGCGTGCCGATCAGATTGGGCCGCAGCCCGCGGTTGGAGACCGAATATTCGTGAATCTTCATCTCACGCTCGAGTTGCGTTCCCGATAGCCATTGGTCGAAATTGTCATACCCCGCGGGCAATTCGCTGACCTCGGTGATCCGCTTCAACTCGCGTTGCGCTTCAGCCTCACTGTCGCGGACAATTGCATAGGCGGCCATGCCATATTGCATCGGCGGGCGCCCCGTGGCGGCGCGGCGCCGGGCCATATCGGCAATCTTTGGGGCAATGTTTTCGACGGGGTCGCCGTGCATGACATAGGCGTCGCACTGGTTGACGATCAACGCTTTTGCCGCTTCGCTTTCCCCGCCGGCATAGGTCACTGGCTTGCGGACCGGCTTGGGCGAACAGATCGCCTTGTCGGTGGTGTAGAATTGCCCGGCAAAGTCGAACTCCTCCTCTGCCCACATCCCCTCCACAACCTTCAGCCATTCGCTCGTGCGCGCGTAGCGATCATCATGCTGGTCGAATTGCAGGCCGTATCGCTTTGCCTCATCCGCCCACCAGGACGACACGACGTTGAGCGCCAGCCGCCCGCCCGCAATCTGATCGATATTGGCGGCGGCCTTGGCGAACAGCGCCGGCTGGTGAAAATTGGGGCGAACCGCGACCATCAGTTCAAGCGTCTGCGTCACTGCCGCGACGGCGGCGGCCGTCGACCAGGCATCGAGCGTCGGCGCGCCGACGCCCGTGATTTCGTTCATGTTCAGTTCGGCGATCAGCGACAGGTCATAGCCCCAGCGCTCGGAATTGATCGCAAGGCGCTTGGTGTAATCCCAGCTCGCGTTCATCTGTTCGTCAGCAACGTTGCGCAGCCAACCGCCGAAGACTGGCATCCAGTAACCGTATCTCATGCCTTCACCTTTTTCAGTTCTGCGAGCAGATAGTCGATCAGATTTTCATGCGGGTCCCAGCCCAGCACGTCCAACGGCCTGGCCACGAAATTGGACAATGCATTGATGTCATAAAAACGCGGCGTCCCGTCGCGGTCGTCGATCATCACTTCAATGCCGCCAACATCCAGCCCAACCGCCGCCGCCATCCGCTCCGCCGCCTCGATCAGCGCCGGCGCCGGATCCGTCTTGGTCATGACAATCGGTTTGCCATCAGCGACACAGGCATCGGCCGGGCACAGATCAAACTGGCCGCCGCCATCAATGTCGATGGCGTAGAGATATTGGCGATCGAGCGTTTCGATCCGCGTGATCCGCCCGCCCCGCGCCGGCACATATTCCTGCACCATCAACACGCCGTCGATGCTGGTGGGCAGAAATTTGTCGGCCACCGCCAGCGCCAGATCCTGTTCGGTTTCATACCGCATGATACCGGCGCCTGATCCCCCGATATTGGCCTTTACCACAATCGGGAAGCGCAGCTCGGCTGCCACGCGCGGGATGTCGATGGCGCGGTGGACGATCCGCGTGGCGGGCACCGCATAGCCAAGCGATGCAATGACGGCCAATTGCCGCGCCTTGTTGGCATCGACCGCCAGCACATCGGCGCCATTGATGATCCGCGCGCCCTGTGCTGCCCAATGCGCGTAGAGCGCGGGCGTATAGAAAATCGCATGATCGGCGCTGCGCAGAAAGCTCGACATCGCCAGCCGGCTCAGGACGACGCGCGCGGGCGGAGGCGATCCGGCGGGATCAAAACTATGCCCTTCAATCCCGATCTTCACATAGTCGACGCCGCGCCGGTCGAGCGCCGCAAATAGTGGCTCAAACCAAAGCGGATGTTCGTAGAAAACGGCGAGATCGTGCATGAACCTGCTATTCTTTTGCTGAAGCCCGTCTGGTTAGCCGGCTGCGTTCAGGATGCAAGATCGCTTTCAGACCAGCACCGGACGGGCGCACCGGCAGACCGGTGGCCCAGCCGATCATCGCTGCAAACGCCCCCCGCTTCCGCAACACGGTTGCATCCATCTATCGCGATGCGCCATGAACGACTCCAGCGCACAGCCGGGATCACCGCATGACCTTTCCGATCGACGCCGTTCGAGCCGAATTTCCCGCCCTCGCGGTGACCGACAAGGGCGTATCGCGCGTCTATTTTGACGCTCCGGGCGGGACCCAGACCTGCCGCCGCGCGATCGCCGCCATGGTCAGGCATCTGGAAAGCGGGACGGCCAATTCGGGCGGCGATTTCATCTCTTCAATCGATACCGATGCAGTCAGCCATGCCGCGCATCAGGCGATGGCCGATCTGCTGGGCGGCCATGCCGATGAGATCGCATTCGGGCAAAACATGACCAGCCTGACCTTTTCGGTCTCGCGGGCGCTGGCGCGCGGCTGGGACGCGGGCGATGAGCTGGTCCTGACCCGGCTCGATCACGATGCGAATGTCACCCCCTGGGTCATGGCCGCGCGGGACCGTGGCATGACGGTGCGCTGGATCGATCTGGACCCCGAGCGTGGCACCCTGCGGATTGATGATCTGCCCGCGCTGCTGGGGCCGAAAACCCGGCTGGTCGCGGTTGGCGGGGCGAGCAATGCGCTGGGCACGGTCAACGATCTGACCGAGATTGTCCGCATCGTGCGCGCGCATAGTGATGCGCTGGTGTTTGTCGATGCAGTCCAGTTCGTGCCGCATCTGCCCACCGATGTCGCGGCAATTGGCTGCGATCTGCTGGCGTGTTCGCCGTATAAATTCTTTGGCCCGCACCAGGGCGTGCTGTGGGGCCGATCGGATCTTCTGGCGGCGTTGACAGCGTATAAGGTGCGCCCGGCCAGCGACACGCCGCCTGCGCACAAGTTTGAAACCGGGACGCCCAGCTTTGAAAGTCAGGCGGGCGTGCTGGGCACGATCGACTATCTCGATTGGCTGGGCGGCCAGTTGTTACCCGATGGCGATAATGGCCCTGCCGACCGCCGATCGCGCCTGATCGCCGCGATGCGCGGGTGCACTGCCTATGAACGGATCATCGGCCAGCGGCTGATTGACGGGCTTGGTTCGGTGGGGGCCCGACTCTACGGCCCGCCGAGCATGGACGGACGCGTGCCGACCTTTGCCTTCACCATGCCCGGTCACAGCCCCGACGAAACCGCGCGCCACCTTGCCCGCGACAATATTTTCGCCTGGGCGGGCCATTTTTATGCGCTGGAGCCCGTGGCGCGGCTGGGGCTGTCCGAAAGCGGCGGGTTGGTGCGCGTTGGCCTGTGTCATTACAGCACCGCCGACGAAGTTGATCGCCTGATCGCCTCGCTGGCAGCGCTCGGCTCAAAGCGCGCCGATTGACAATGCCGTCGATCGTCTACCTCCACGGCCGCGACAGCAGCGTCGTGATCGAACTGCGCGAAGGCGCCGCGCCGCTGTGGCGGCACTGGGGCGCGCGCGTGACACCGGCCAATATCCCGCCGCTTGCCGATGGTCGCCCGCCCGCGACCTTTTCGCTCGACCGTGACCAGCCGCTGTCGGTCGCGCCTGGTCCGGGATTGGGATGGTTCGGTCCGCCTCTGCTCCAGGCCCACCGGGAAGGCCGCGACGTTGCGATCCAGTTTGATCGCTGCACGGCAGATCAGCAGGATGATGGGGTGACGCTGGTTTTGCACGACACCGTGAGCCGCATCACCCTGCGTCAGGAAATGCGTCTGGATGCCGACGATGTCCTGACGCTATCGGCAACCGTCACAAACGCCGGTGAGACAGCGCTTGACCTGCAGTGGCTGGCCAGCGGCCTGCTGCCCTTGCCCGCCGATTGCGCGACGATCCGATCGTTCACCGGGCGCCATAATGCAGAACTGGCCGAACATCGCGAACCGATGCCCGCTCATGGCTGGGTAAAGGAAAACCGACATGGCCTTACTGGTCATGCCGGGCCGCCGGGCTTGTTCGTGCTGCGCGATGGCACAACCTGGCACAGCGGCGATGTATTTGCAGCCCAACTGGCGTGGTCGGGCAACCACAAGCTGCTCGTCGAACGCGATGATGAAGGCTTCTGGACGCTATCCGCCGGGGCGGCGTTGATGCCCGGCGAAATCCGGCTTGCCGCCGGTGGCACGTTTACCGCGCCCGATCTGATCGCGACCTTTTCCCGCGCAGGCCTGAACGGCGCGAGCCAGAATTTCCATGCGGCGATCCGGCGTCGGGTGACGTGGCGGGGGGGCGCCATGAAGCCGCGACCCGTCCATCTGAACAGCTGGGAAGGATTATATTTCGATCAGGACGAACCCCGGCTGATGGCGCTGGCGGACCGCGCGGCGGCCATTGGCGTCGAACGCTTTGTCCTTGATGATGGCTGGTTTCCCAACCGCAATGACGACACCGCCGGGCTGGGCGACTGGACGGTTGATCTCAACAAATATCCGTCGGGTCTGGGCCCCCTCACCCGCCATGTCGCCGCGCTGGGGATGGAATTCGGACTGTGGGTGGAGCCGGAAATGGTCAATCCCGACAGCGATCTGTACCGCGCGCATCCCGACTGGGCACTCGCGCTGGCGGATCGGCCACTCATCACTGCCCGAAACCAACTGGTGCTGGACATGAGCCGCGACGACGTTCGCGATCATCTGTTTGCAGCGATCGGCACGCTGTTGCGAGAATTGCCGATTGGCTATCTCAAATGGGATCACAACCGCGCGCTGGCGCCGGCGGCGAATGCCGCGGGGCAAGCGACCTACCATGCGCAAGTCATCGGCACCTATGCGCTGATGGACCGGATTCGGGCGGCGCATCCCGCCGTCGAGATAGAGGCATGCGCCGGCGGTGGCGGGCGCATCGACGCGGGCGTGATCAGCCGCACGCACCGCTTCTGGACCAGCGATACGCTGGATGCGGTGGCGCGCGTCTCGATCCAGCGTGGCTTTCTTGCCTTCATGCCGCCAGAGCTGATGGGCGCGCATATCGGCGCCAGCCCGGCCCACTCAACCGGTCGTCGCCAGTCGCTACGATTTCGCGCGGGCGTCGCGCTGCCCGGGCATCTGGGCGTCGAGCTTGATCCCGCGACACTCGACAGCGCCGATACGGCCGTGCTGACAGGCTGGATTGCCCGCTACAAACAACTCCGCGACCGGCTCCATTCGGGCCGAACATGGCTGGGCGACGGGAATGACGGATTGGTCTGGCAAGCCGCCGGCGAACCCAGCGACATGATCCTGTTCGCAACAAGGACCACGCCCGTCGCGTGCCGCCGGCCTGCCCCATTGCGATTGCCCATGCTCGCCCATGTGCGCGAAGCGATCGTGACGCTGGTCGATATTGCCGGCAATCGCGGCGATGCCGCAGCCGATGGTGAGGTTTTCAATCAGATGCGCGGCGCGGGCATCGCTTATGCGGGCAGCTGGTTGGCAGAAGTTGGCTTGCCGATGCCCAGAATGGCCGCAGAAAGCGTGGCGATTTTTACCGTGGCGGCATCATGACCTTTGATCTTGCCGACCATCCCCATCGCCGCCGTAACCTGTTGACCGGCGATTGGGTTCTTGTCTCGCCGCACCGCGCCAAGCGGCCGTGGCAGGGGGATGCTACCCCCGAACCTGCCGCGCATGGTTTGCGCTATGATCCGGATTGCTATCTCTGCCCCGGCAACGTCCGCGCTGGGGGCACGCGCAATCCCGATTATGCCGACACCTATGTGTTCGATAATGATTTTGCGGCGGTCCTGACCAATACGCCTGCCCCGCCGCCCGCAACAGGACCGTTCGAAACCGCTGCCGCCAGCGGAACAGCCCGCGTCATCTGTTTTTCGCCCGATCATGGCGCGACCTTGGCAACGATGGATCAGACAGCGCTTTGCGCGGTGGTTGATTGCTGGTGCGGCCAGTCTGCAGAGCTTGGCCAACGCCATGCCCATGTTCAGATATTCGAAAACAAAGGCGCGATGATGGGCTGTTCCAGCCCCCATCCGCATGGTCAGATCTGGGCGACGGACTTTGTTCCGAGCGAGGTCGCGCAGGAGGATCAGCATCAGCGCGCATGGGCTGAACGCCATCGCAGCAACTTGCTGGATGATGTCGTCGCCGCCGAAATAGCCAATCGCACCCGCGTGGTGGAGCTGAGCGATCACTGGGTGGTCATCGTTCCGCATTGGGCAAGCTGGCCGTTTGAAACATTGCTGATCTGCCGCGATGCGGTGGCGCGGCTGGAAGCACTGAGCGCCGCCCAGCGCGCCGATCTGGCCTCAACGCTCGGGCGATTGCTGCGCCGCTATGACAGTCTGTTCGGGGTCAGCTTTCCCTATTCGATGGGCTGGCACGGCGCGCCGCATGGCCTGGCGCAGGACAAGGCGCACTGGCGCCTGCACGCGCATTTTTATCCGCCGCTGCTGCGATCAGCCGCGGTCCGCAAATTCATGGTCGGGTTCGAAATGCTCGGCGAGGCACAACGGGATATCACCCCCGAATGGGCCGCAGAGCGCCTGCGCGCGGTGCAACCATCATGACCAAGGACGCCATTCAGCATCGTGTCGCGCAGGGATTTGTGCGGGCTTTTGGCGGATCGGCTGACGGCTATGTTCGCGCGCCCGGCCGGGTCAATCTGATCGGTGAGCACACCGATTATAATGATGGCTTTGTCTTGCCTGCGGCGATCGGCGCTGAAACCCGGATCGCATGGCGCGCCACTGGCGGCAATCATATCGATGTCGTGGCGATCGATTTTGATGTCGCCCGCGATACCATCGATCTGAAGGCGACGATCAAAGCCGTCGGTCATGGGGACTGGCGCAATTATGTGCGGGCCATGGTCACCGAACTGATCACATGCGGGTTCCCCCTACGCGGCGCAGAAATTGCCATTACCGGCACGATCCCGCGCGGATCGGGCCTGTCATCATCTGCGTCGCTTGAAGTGGGGCTTGGCCATGCGCTGATGGCCGCCGCCGGTATCACGCCGCCAGCGCCGACGCGCATGGCGCAGATCGCGCAGGCAGCAGAAAACGACTTTGTCGGGGTTCGCTGCGGTATCATGGATCAGCTGGCGAGTGCGGCGGGCCAGCAGGACCATGCATTGCTGATCGATTGCCGATCGCTGGACGTCAAAGCGGTGCCCATTCCACCGGGGACCACCATCATGATCATCCAGTCAGGCGTGGTGCGCGGACTGGTCGACGGTCATTATAATGAGTGCCGACGCGAGTGCGAGGTCGCCGCAAGCGCAATGGGCGTGGCGATGCTGCGCGATGCCGATGTTGCGATGCTGGCCGCGCACCGGGGTGATATGTCGGCCGCCGCATTCAGGCGTGCCCGCCATGTGATTACCGAAAACGCCCGGACGCTGGCCGCGGCCGACGCGCTGGCAGCAAATGACCTGACATCATTGGGCGCGCTGATGGCGGATAGCCATGCATCAATGCGCGACGATTTTGAGATGACCGTGCCGCCCATCGATGCAATGGTTGCGATCCTGCAACGCGTGGTCGGCAGCGCGGGCGGCGCGCGCATGACGGGGGGTGGCTTTGGCGGGGCCGTTGTTGCGGTATTACCCCACCAGCTTGTACCCGACGCCCGGGCGGCCTTGCTGAACAATTATCGGACGCCAACGGGGGAGTTGCCAGATATCATGATCGAAACCGCAAGCGCGGGCGCCGGTCCTGTCAGCTGATGCGCGATGATGTCGACAGACCGCAGACGGCCCCCGCAGGGCAGAGTGTTGATCGACGCACCTTGATCAACGCCATCTGCTGCCGGAGCGGACATGACTGAAACGCATTTTCTGGCGATCGAAACAGGTGGCACCAAGCTGATCGCAAGGCTTGAACGCGGCGATGGGACAATCATCGGCACGATGCGACGCCCGACATCAGGGCCCGACGCCGCCCTGGCCGATATTGTCGGCTTTGTGGAAAGCACCCTGGGTGCACGCAAGACGATTGCCGGCGTCGGCATGGCCGCCTTTGGCCCGCTGGTGCTTGATCCCTTGTCAGTTGATCATGGCAGGCTGTTGGCGACGCCGAAGCCGGGCTGGTCCGGGGCCAATCTGCGCGCGATGCTTGCCGATGCGCTGGGCACGACGGTAACAGTGGATTCCGATGTGAATGCCGCAGCACGTGCCGAACAGCAACTTGGCGCCGGTCAGGGCTTTCGCAGTGTGGCCTATATCACGGTCGGGACCGGGATAGGCGGTGGGCTGGCGATCGACGGCACAACGCTCAGCGGCCATCTCCATCCCGAAATCGGGCATCTGCGCCTGATCCGTGCTGCCGGCGACACAGCGCCCAGCACCTGCCCCTTCCATCCCGATTGTGCTGAAGGACTTGCCGCCGGCCCGGCGATTGGTGCGCGGCTTGGTCCGGGTCGGGTGCTCGTGGACGACCCCGCACTCCAGCAACTTGTTGCGCATTATCTGGGCCAGCTTGCCGCGAGCATAACGCTTGCCTGGTCGCCCGACCGGATTGTGTGGGGTGGCGGTGTTATGTCCACCGCCGGGCTGATGGCAGCGCTCATCCCCGCAATGCGGCAATCCCTCCACGGCTATGACCAGGGCTGGCGGAGTAATGCGCCCGATTATTGCGTTGCCGCGTCGCTGGCCGATGCCGGTCTGGAAGGGGCGATGCTGATGGCACGTGGGCAAGTCGCGGGCGGGCCGGTTGCTGGCCTGTGATCACCGCTCGCCGATAATGCCCTGCCTGCCATTGTCGACACGCAGCATCGCCAGTGCGGCAATCACCATCACACCGGATGCGACAACCATCGTCCAGATCGGTTGTCCGGGGAAAAAAGCCCGCATCGCGCCGCCCATAATCGTCGCAACAACCAGCTGCGGCAACACGATGAAAAAGTTGAAGATGCCCATATAGATACCCAGTTTGCGGGATGGCAGAACATCCGCAAGGATCACATAGGGCATGGTCAAGATCGACGCCCAGACTATCCCGATGCCGATCATCGGCAGCACCAGCTGATCAGGATCACGGATGATGACGATCACCGCATAACTCAGCGCGCCAACGAGCAGGCACAGCATATGCGTTCGGGCCGGGCCGATCCGTTTCGACAGCGGCGGCAGCAGAAAAGCGGCGACGGCCGCAACCCCGTTGTAAACCGAAAACAGGATACCCACCCAATCGGCCCCGGCATTATAGGCGGCCGAGCTCGTATCGGTGGATCCAAAGACATATTGGGTCACAACGGGTGTGGTGTAGATCCACATGATGAACAGCGCGAGCCACGAAAAAAACTGCGCGATCGCCAGCTTTTTCATCGCCGACGGCATCTGCGCGAGGTCGCTCATAATCTGGACCAGCGCGCCTTTTGTTGCACCCCCGGCAAGCTGGGCGCGCGCAGCAATTTGCGCGATCCCGAACGCTGCCAGGGCGCCGCCAAGGACGTAGAGATCGCGTTCCAGATGCAGCAAATTGACCAGCGCCAGCATGGCGATGCCAGCGAGCAGCCAGATCGGTCCCCGCGTCGGCGCAACCGGCGCAGACTCCGCATCGGTGGCTTGCGCGCCAGCGTGAAACGATCGCAACTGCTCGGGCGGATATTCGCGCGTTGTCAGGACCGTCCACAATACGCTGGCCAGAATCGCGAAGGCGCCGATGTAAAACGAATAGACGACGGAGGGCGGGATTGTGCCCGTGGGCGCGGTATTGGCGACCCCAAGCGCCGTCAGCGCGGCCGGCGCAAGCGACCCCAGCACGGCGCCCGCGCCGATAAAGGCGGTCTGAAAGGCATAGCCGGCGGTGCGTTGCGCAGGGCCGACCATGTCGCCGACAAACGCCCGAAACGGCTCCATCGACACATTCAGCGAGGCATCGAGCATCCACAGCAGGATCGCCGCCGCGATCAGCAGCCCGGCATTGGGCATGATGACCAGCGCGGTGGCCGCCAGCACGGCGCCCGCCAGAAAATAGGGACGCCGGCGCCCCAGCCTGCCCCAGGTGCGATCGCTGAAATGGCCGATCAGGGGCTGCACCAGCAGTCCGGTGACCGGGCCCGCAATCCAGAGCAGCGCCAGGCTGTCGACATCGCTGCCCAGTGACTGGAAAATGCGGCTGACATTGGCGTTCTGCAGCCCGAACGCGACCTGTATGCCAAAGAACCCAAATGAAATATTCCACAGCCCGATGGGCGACTGACGCGGCTGACTAGGCATCGCTTTCCCCGATTTTTGTTCTCGCGCGCGAGGGTGGCAGCGTCACGCCAGCGGGACAATCGCCAATCAATCCCATGTCAGCCTTGAGCTGCCCGATGCCCGATTACGCGACCAAGGCGCTTGATCGTCGCACCACCAGCCGGACCGGCAGGCTCGCGCTTTCGGTGGGTTCGCCGCGAATCAGGCGCAGCAAGGTATCGACCAGCAGCTCCCCCGCCTGCAGGTAATTCTGCGCAATGGTCGTCAGGGGCGGATGGGTCAGCCCCGCCGCCGGAATATCGTCAAACCCCACCACCGCCACATCCTGCGGCACCGCCAGACCCAGCTCCTCAAGCGCGCGCAGAGCGCCGATCGCGATCGTGTCGCTCGCCGCGAACACCGCATCGAAGGCCACGCCCCGCGCCTGCAGGGCCATGACCGCATCATAGCCCGCCTGCTGCGTGTTGAGCGCGTCGACCTGCAACGCAGGATCAGGCGCGATCCCGGCGGCCGCCTGCGCGGCACAACCGCCGCGATAGCGATCATGGAATTCGGGATAATGGCTGGTCGCCTGACCGACAAAGGCAATGCGGCGTCGCCCGCCCGCAATCAGGTGCGCCACCGCCGCGCTGCCCCCGCCGAAATTGTCGCCGCCAATGGTGATCCCCGGTTCCCCCGGCTGCACCGATCCCCAGCGCACAAAATGCGTACCCTGATCGATCAGCGCGGCAAGCCGGCTGCGATAGAGTTCATAATCGCCATAGCCGAGCAAGATGATGCCATCGGCCTTGTGGCTGTCTTCATAATCGACGTGCCAGTCGTTCGACATCTGCTGAAACGAGGTCAGCAGATCATAGCCCCTGAGCGAGCAGGTGCGCGTCAACGATCCCAGCATCGACAGAAAAAACGGGTTGATCAGCGATTCATCGGGCGTCGGATCTTCAAAAAACAACAGGGCAATAGTCTTTGAATGGCGCCGCCGAAGCCCCGATGCATTCTTGTCGACCGTGTAGTTCAGCTGCCGCGCGATCGCCTCGATCCGCTTGCGGGTCGCCTCGCTGACCGACGGACTACCGCTCAGCGCGCGCGAGACGGTCGGCTGTGACACCCCGGCCAGCGCAGCAATGTCGAACGACGTCGCTTTTTCCTTCATCAAGGTCCCTGGCAATCCACTCCACATCGTCCCGTTATCGGGCTTGATGACGGTTCTAGGCGCTTGCAGGGCGCTCGGGAAGGGCCCCGGTGAATACGTATGTGATGTTATTCACAATCGTCGCGATGCAACGCATTGGTTGACCCTGATAGTTTTGTACGGGCCACGCTGGCTCAATTTTGCCCGACCCTGCGTTAAGGTGGCGGCGGGCACCATAGGAAGGGGCTTGAATGTCGAATTATTCGCATCGTCGCAACGCGTCTGGCTTGGCGCACCTCGCTGTCACCGCCAGCGCTGCAGCGCTCATCAGCGGCCTTGGTCTGTTTGCTGGCCAGGGCATTGCGCTCGCGCAGTCCGCGCCTGCCGCCGACGCGGGCCAGACCAGCGATCAGCCGGCGACCGAAGAAAATGCCAGCGACATCATCGTCACCGGCTACAAGGCATCGCTGCAAAGCGCGATCAACGCCAAAAAGAACCGCGATCAGATTATTGAATCGGTGTCTGCCGAGGATATCGGCCGTTTGCCTGACGCATCGATCGGTGAATCAATCGCCCGTCTCCCCGGTGTGACGTCGCAGCGTATCTCGGGCCGCGCGGCATCGATTTCGATCCGGGGCCTGTCACCTGACTTTTCGACAACGTTGCTAAACGGTCGCGAACAGACATCGACGGGTGACAACCGCGCCGTCGAATATGACCAATATCCATCGGAAATCATCAATCAGGTACTGATCTACAAAACGCCCCAGGCGAACATCGTTGGCCAAGGTCTGTCGGGCACCGTCGACCTCAAGACCATCCGACCGCTCGACATTGGCAAGCGCATTCTTTCGGTCGGCGCTCGGGCAACCTATGTCGACAATGGCAAGCTCAATGCCGGTTCGACCGAGTTCGGTTACCGCGTCAACGGTGTCTATGCTGACAAGTTCTTCAACGACACGCTGGGTGTGGCCTTGTCGGCCAGCTATATCAGCGATCCGTACCAGAACCGTGAATTCAATGCCTGGGGCTATGCGGGTCGCCCGGAAGGCGCGGTCATCGGCGGGTCAAAATCGTACAACACGTCGTCGACGCTCGATCGCCTTGGCCTTCAGGGTACGGTCCAGTGGCGCCCCACCCCCGAATTCACCTCGACCTTTGACGCCTTCTACACCGATTTCTCGGATGATCAGGTAAAGCGCGGCGTCGAACTGCCGCTTGGCTTCGCAATCGGGACCGGGCCCAATGATGTCCGGCTCACCGTCGGCAATGTCGTCAATGGCGGGATCGAAACGGGAACCTTCTCCAACGTGAAGGGCGTCGTGCGCAACGACGTGTTCCAGCGCAAAGCCAAGCTCTATTCGTTCGGCTATAATGGCAAATACACCGGCGACGACGGCTGGAGCGCTTATGTCGACTTCAACTATTCGCGCACCGATCGCAACGAACTGGTTCTTGAAAGCTATTCGGGCACCGGTCGCGCGCTCGGCAATGGCGCAACCGATTCGATTGGCTTTACCAGCAGCACCACCGGCACCGTGTTCAGCCCGACGCTGAACTATGGCGATTACAACACCATCCTGCTCACCAGCCCGCAAGGCTGGGGCGGCAACCAGACCGCAGTCGATGGCCGCCGCATCATCAATGGTCAGGACGGCTATTATAACGACCGCATCATTCGCGATGAATTGAAGCAGTACCGGATCGAGGTCAGCAAGGAACTCGAGACCAATTTCATCAGCAGCGTGCAATTTGGCCTGAACTATACCGACCGCAGCAAATCGCTCCGCCCGAACGAGTTTTTCCTCGGGTTGACGGCCAACACCAACGGGACGACGAGCGTTCCGGTACCGACCCAGTTTCAATTGGGCACCAGCAACCTGCTTTATGGCCTGGGACCGGTGATCA